>JABFVP010000099.1 GCA_013362725.1 Cupriavidus sp. | reverse complement strand
GGCGGCTCGGGCTGGCCCCGTCGCTGACGTTGCTTGCCACCGCCTACGGCACGCTGGCGGTCGCGCTGCTGGCTCAGGCCGCGCCGCTGGGGCTGCCCGCGCTGGCGGCGTGGCGGCTGCTGATGGGCATCGCCATGACGGTCGGCTTTATCGCGCTGCATGCGCTGGTCGCCAGCGTGGTGCACGCAGGCAACGCCGGCCGCACCTTCGGCTGGTTCGAAAGCAGTTCGAAATGGGGCGCCGTCGCGGCGGGGCTTGGCGCCGGCGCTGCGGTCGGCCTGGCCGGCCAGCGCGCGCCCTACCTGCTTGGCGCGGCGTTGCTGGTGCCGGCCGTCGCCTACCTTCTTGCCGCCCGACAGCGGATGAGCCCGCTCTGATCCCTCCCGAAGCACGAGGTCACAAGACAATGCAAACGCCATTCCAACTCGAACATGCCGGCACGCGCCGCCCGTTGGCTGACCTTGCCGCCGCGCGGCGCTGCCAGGAAACGCTGCTGAACTGCTACTGCCGCGAAGTCGCGGCGCCCGCCGGCCAGTTGCGCGTCGGCCCGCCCGCGGGGCAGAACGACTGGCCCGCCACCATCGCCATGACCCTGCAGCGCGAAGCGTCCCATGTGGCCCAGGTGCTGGAAGTGCAGCTGCCGCATATCCACGACCGCTTGCTGGCCGTGGTCGGCGGTGCCTGGCTGACCGGAAACTACCGCTACCTGTCGCCGGTCTTCCACAAGGCCGAGAACAAGCCGTGGGCGCTGCTCGACTGGGAAGCGCTGGCCGCGCTGCTGTTGCGCGAGATGGCGCAACAGCACGAGCTGCCGCCCAACACCGAGCTGATGGAGCAGATCCGCAACAGCGTCGCCGTCAGCACCGAAGTGCTGTCGGTGCCGGTCTCCGCCACCATCCCGGCCGATCCGGTCGAGGCCTATATCGATTCCGAGCAATCGCTGACCTTCGGCCACCCCTTCCATCCCACGCCGAAAAGCCGGCAGGGCTTCTCCGACGAGGACCTGCGGCGCTATTCGCCCGAGTTGCGCACGCGCTTTGCGCTGGCATGGTTCACGGTGCCGCGCGACGACATCGCGCAGCAGTCGCTGCTCGACGCCAGCTGCGACCAGCTGATCGCGGCGAATGCCCCGGCCGTAGCCGCCGACCGCGTCGCGGTGCCGGTCCATCCATGGCAGGCCGGCTACTTGCGCGAGCATCCTCTGGTGCGTGATGCACTGGCAAGCGGACGCCTGCACGACCTGGGCACGCAGGGCGCGGACTTCTTTCCGACTTCGTCGATCCGGACCTTGTACCAGCCCGGCAATCCGTACTTCTACAAGCTGTCGCTGAACATCCGCATTACCAACTGCGTGCGCAAGAACGCATGGTACGAGCTGGAGAGCGCCATGCACGTCAACCGCGTGCTGCGCCCGCTGCTGCCGGAGCTGGCGCGCGCGTTCCCGGGCTTGGCGCTGATGGAAGAGCCCGCATTCCTGTCGGTCGACCTCAAGGACGCCGACATCGATCAGAACCGCCAGGTCATCGAAGGCTTCGGCCTGATCCTGCGCCAGAGCGTGGATACCCTGCGCGCGCCCGACTGCGTGCCGCTGCTGGCCGGCTCGCTGTTCGGCAACCACTATTACGGCGATGCCCGCATGCAGCGCCTGCTCGCGGCGCTCGCCGCGCAGGAAAGGACCACGGTGGATGCCATGACCGAACGCTGGTTCTCCGCCTACGTCGAGCAATTGGTTTACCCGGTGTTCCACCTGTTCTTCGCGCACGGCGTCATCTTCGAGCCGCACCTGCAGAACGTGGTGCTGGGGCTGCGCCGGGACATGCCCGCGCAGCTGTTCCTGCGCGACTTCGAGGGGGTCAAGCTGACTCCTGCGCGCCATCCCGGATCGTCCATGGCGGGCATCAGCGAGCGTGCCCGGTCGTCGCTATGGTATGACGAGGAGCAAGGCTGGAACCGCGTCGCCTATTGCCTGTTCGTCAACAACCTCTGCGAAGTGATCGCACAGCTCGGTGCCGGCCGGCAGGCCCTGAGCGCGCGGCTGTGGTCGGTGGTGCGCCATCACCTGCACGCCTACCAGCATCGCCACGGCAATGCGGCGTCGGCGCGGCGCATCAACGGCCTGCTGGCCGGCCGCCCGTTCCCGGCCAAGACCAATTTCAGCAACCGCTTCTTCCAGCGCGCCGACCGCGCCTCGACCTACGTGCCCGTCGCCAATCCGATCCCCTTCGCCGGCCTGGAGGCGGCATGGCAATGACCGCCCCCGTACTGCGCTGGTCGCACGTCGCCCACCACCTGCGCCAGGCGCTCGCCGAAGGGGGCGCCCCGCTCAGCGCCTACGTCTACGACCTCGAGGCGCTGCGGGCGCACGCCGCCACCATCGCGGGCAGCTTGCCGCCGGGTTTCGAGCTGTTCTACGCCATCAAGGCCAACTCCGACCTGCCGATCCTGCAGACCCTGGCGCCGCTGGCGCATGGCTTCGAGATTTCCTCGGGCGGCGAACTGGCCTGGGTGCGCGAGCACTTTGCCGAGGTGCCGCTGATCTTCAGCGGCCCCGGCAAGACCGACGCGGAACTGGCCGGCGCGCTGGACCTCGGGGTCGAGGCGCTGCATGTGGAAAGCCTGCATGAGCTGGAGCGCCTGGCCTGGCTCGCGCGCGAGCGCGGCACCACGGCGCCCGTCCTGCTGCGCGTCAACCTGGCGGTCGAGGGGCTGCAGGCCACCACGCTGATGATGGGCGGCAAGCCCACGCCGTTCGGCATCGCCGGCGACCAGCTGCCCGCCTGCCTGGCCTGGCTGCGCGCGCACCCCGAAATCCGGCTGCGCGGCTTCCATTTCCACCTGATGTCCCACCAGCTAGACGCTGCCGCCCACCTGCGCCTGCTCGAGGCTTACCTGCAGCAGGTCAGGCGCTGGCGCGTGCAATACGGGCTCGACACGCTGGACCAGGTCAACGTCGGCGGCGGCATCGGCGTCAACTACCGCGAGCCCGAACGGCAGTTCGACTGGGCCCGCTTTGCCGAGGGCCTGCCGGCGCTGTCGGCACGGCGCGACGGGCTGACCGTGCGCTTCGAGTGCGGGCGCTATATCACCGCGTTCTGCGGCTACTACGCCATGGAGGTGATCGACGTCAAGCATGCTTTCGACCAGGCCTTCGCCGTGGCCAGCGGCGGCACGCACCACTTCCGCACGCCCTATGCGCAGGGGCACAGCCACCCGTTCCGGGTGCTGCCGGTGGAATCATGGCGCTATCCGTTCCACCGGCCCGGCGTGCGCGAAGCGCGCGTCAGCGTGGTCGGGCAGCTTTGCACGCCCAAGGACATTCTCGCGCACGACGCGTACGTCGACAGCGTGCGCGCCGGCGACCTGGTGGTGTTCCCGTATGCCGGTGCCTATGCCTGGCATATCTCGCACCACGACTTCCTGCGCCACCCGCACCCGCGGCACTGCTACCTGCCGGTGGAGGCTGCCCATGCTGCAGCCTAACCGCCTCAAGGCCGCGCTCGCAGGCGGGCGCGATGTGTTCGGGCTGATCAACTCGCTGCCGTTGCCGTTGATGACAGAGATGATCGGCTACGCCGGCTTCGACTTCGTGATCCTGGACCTCGAGCATGCCGGCGTGAACCCGCAGACGCTCGAGAACATGATCCGCGCCGCGGAATGCGCCGGCACCACGGCACTGGTGCGGGTGCCGTGGGCAGCGCCGGACACCATCCTGCGGGTGCTGGATGCCGGCGCGCAGGGCATTGTGGTGCCGCACGTATGCAGCCGCGCGACCGCCGAACTGGCGGTCGACAGCGCGCGCTACCACCCGCTCGGCAAGCGCGGCATCGCCGGAGGCCGGACCACCGGCTTCGGTACGCTGGCATTGCCCGAGTACATGGACCGGGCCAATCGCGAGCTGATGGTGGCGATGATCGAGGACCGCGCCGGCGTCGACGCGATCGAAGAGATCGTGGCCGTGCCGGGCATCGACATGGTGCTGGAGGGCGCGATCGACCTGTCGCAAAGCCTGGGCGTTCCCGCCGACGCGCAGCATCCCGCCGTGCAGGCCGCGATCCGCCGCATCGCGCAGGCCTGCCAGGCGGAGGGCGTGCCGTTCTGCGCTATCCCGCGCGCGGCCGGGCAATGCGAGCAATGGCGCGAGCAAGGCGTGCATGCCTTCCTGCTGGGGGATGACCGCGCAACGGCTTTCCGCGCGATGAAGCAGCTGGTGGCGGGATACCGGCGCGAACAGTCGGTTTGAACCCTGGACCGCCGACATCGCCGGGATCGCGGGCGGCCGCCCGGAGGCCGTCGCGCGCCCCGGTGTGGTGGCATCGGCACGCTGCGTTTCGGAGCGTCCGGTGTTACCGACCTCTTCTTCCAGTCCTGCGCGTAATTTCTGCACCGCTGCCGCCCTCATCGCTGTGGCCGGGGCCGGTGCCGCGCCACGCGTCTGGAACGGGATTTGCACCGGTTCGCCCGCGTTTTGAAAAAAGGAGGTGCTATGTCAACCATCGAAGAGTCGATCGACGTCCGGGTGCCGGTGCAGGTCGCGTATCAGCCATGGTGCCGCTTCGAGGAATTTCCGCGATTCATGGAAGGCGTCGAAGAAGTCAGGCAGATCGATGACCGCCGTCTGCATTGGCGCGCCGAGATCGGCGGCAAGCAGAAGGAATGGGATGCCGAGATAACGCAGAATATCGCCGACCAGTGCATCGCGTGGCGCAGCGTCGCCGGGGCGGAGAACTCGGGCCAGGTGAATTTTTCTCCGCTGGATGCAGGCGCGACCCGGGTGTCGGTGCGCATGAATTACGAAACCGAAGGCGTGGTCGAGGCGGTCGGCGATGCCGCCGGCGTGCTCAAGCGCAAGGTCGAGGGCGACCTGAAGCGCTTCAAGGAGTTTATCGAGGCGCGGGCGTGACGGCATCGTTGTGACCAGCGCAGTCGCGGCCTGGCCGGGCACGCCGCGACGCTATCCGGGTTCCGCGCCGGTTCCTTCCGCCAAGACCCGATCTGCCCGCCGGGGCACCGGCCGCCGGCGTGGCCGAAGCGGTAGCCCGCCGCGGCCATGCGCCCCGGCCACATCATCGGTATGGCCGCCTCAGGCCGGTACCTGGGTTCCGGCTGCCGCGGTCTCTTTCGAGAACAGGCTCCTGGCATTGGCGACGTGGCTCTTCAGCACCGGCCGCAGCACCATGATCGCCAGGAAGGCCGCGGTCAGGTCCATCGCGGCCACGGTGTAGAGCACGGTGGACCAGGTACCGGTGGCTTCCATCATCAGGTTGCCGATCGGCACGAACAGTGCGCCGATACCCTTGGCGGTGTAGAGCACGCCGTAGATCTTGCCGATGTGCTTGGTGCCGAAGGCATCGCCGGCGAGCGCCGAGAACAGCGAGTAGACCTCGCCCCAGGCCAGGAACACCACGCCGGACAGGATCAGGAACGCATACGGGTTGCTGCCGAAGTAGCCCAGCGCGATGATGCCCAGCCCTTCCAGCGTGAAGGCGATCACCATGGTTTTTTCGCGGCCGATATTGTCCGAAATCCAGCCGAACAGCGGGCGCGAGATCCCGTTCATGATCCGGTCCAGCATCAGCGCCAGCGGCAGCGCGGCCATCACGAAGAAGTGCAGGTCGACCTTGAACTCCTTCACGCCAAGGTCCTTGGCGATCACGCCCAGCTGCGCCACGGCCATCATGCCGCCGGTGACGACCAGCACGAACATGACCAGCATCAGCCAGAACAGCCTGGTGCACAGCGCTTCCTTGAGCGTGTAGTCGCGGGTGGCCTGGACCAGCTTGGCCGACGCCTTGACTTCATGCGACTTGGGCGAACGCAGGAACCACGCCGCGACGAAGGCGAGCGAACCCTGCAGCAGGCCGAAGAACAGGAAGGTGTGCTGGAAGCCCTGGGACTCGATCATCGCCGCGATCGGCAGGATGGTCGCCGCCGAGCCAGCGCCGTAGCCGCCGGCGGTCAGGCCCACGGCCAGGCCGCGGCGGTCCGGGAACCACTTGAGGGCGTTGTTGATGCAGGTGGCGTAGATCGAGCCCACGCCCAGCCCGCCCACCGCCGCGCCGACGTAGAAGCCCATCAGCGTGGTCGCCTGCGAGTTGATGCACCAGGCCGCGCCGATGAAGACCGCACCGAACGCCACCATCATGCGCGGCCCGAACTTGTCGATGAAGTAGCCTTCGATCGGCGCCAGCCAGGTCTGGACCAGCACAAAGACGGTAAACGCGACCTGGATGCTGGCGCGGGACCAGCCGTAGGTGTCCTGGATCTCCGGGACGAACAGGGTCCACGCGTACTGGATGTTGGCGGTGGCGATCATGCAGACTACCCCCACGATGAGCTGCATCCAGCGGGTGCCTTCCGGGACCTGGTGATTGCCGAGCCCCATTGCTGATGGATTATTCATTGCGCGCTCCTTGAATCGATTGGCCATTAACTTGCGACAGGACGGCGGAATATATGGTCGCGCTGCGCCTCAGCTTCGGGATGGCTGCTGGCATTTCATGTCTCCTAATGTCATTGGCATTTGTTTGCCTCTTGTCACGACGCGACCTGAGGTCTCCGCCCTCACCTCTCTCTTAATCAAGGAGCGGCGATGGGATACACAGTATGTGATATATCAACTAAGTCAAGCGAAAGCCGGGGCAGGGTTTTCACTGAATTAATGCGAGGCACCGCTGGCCGCACGATATTCAAGACAAAATCGCATCAGAGGCCGTATCAAAAATCCCGACGGGGCCCCGCTCAGCGGCCGGAATCCCTTTGTAGAAGCCAGATTCAGGAACTCGATCAGATGTCGATGAGATTTCGTTCTGAATCATCCCCGCCCAGGATTGACCATTATCATTACAATATTGTCATGATGACAAAATCGTAATGATTACAGCATTGTCATGATTAACCGCTGCCGTCGCCGAGGATCGAAGTTAAAGCGTGTCGATTAACATCGGGCGCGCATAAAAAAAATGCCCGCAGGCGAACCTTGCGGGCTGAGGCATGGTGCGTGACATCGGCCGCAACATGTAGTTGCAGTTATAGCCGATGATTGGAGTCGGTCAAATACCGGAAATAGGTTTGGCATGGATTAATGGGCAAACTCAGAGAAAACCCTGAGCCCACCTTGGGGCCGCGCCCGCGATTATGTGGAAATCCGGCTTGATTATGACAAGGCTGTCATTTCAAGCCGCGTTTTAAATCCATGGCGCTGGGGGCGCGGGTGCGCGCCTTGTAGACGAAAACGTCATCACCTGTTCCCGGAGTAGATAAAACGGCAAGCGCAGTAGAGCGCCTGGTAAAGCCGGCCCGTAGCTTGCCGGCCTGCCCTGCTGACCGCCCGGCGCCATAGACGAAACCGAAAAAATTCTGCCGCGAGTAGATGTTTTGGTAAGCCCGGTAGAAGCTATGGTAAGCTCCGCCGGCATCTGCCCCAGCTTTCGCCGACCTTCGCATGGCTCATGCACCACTAGGCTACGACGCCCTGATTCGGCAGTTCGGACTGCGCGTGCCGCCGTTGCGCTGCACCTCCGCGCTTGGCGACAAGACCGGCGTGCTCAGCACGCATACCGGCCCGGACGGCACCACGCGTACGGTCTACCCCCGCAACCGTTACCGCGGCGGCGATACCACGGTGGACCACCTCACCTTTGCGCTGAAGAAGGAGCAGCTCGACCTGACCGTGCTGGCGGCGCTGTTCGAGCAGCCGCAGGCGGTGCAGGACGTGCGCGCCTGGCTGGCCGCCACGCCGACCTCGCGCTATGCCCGGCTGAGCGCCTTCTATGCCAAATGGCTGGCCGGGGCGCAGTTCGACTACAAGTTGCCGGCGGGCGCGCCGAGGGTGCTGGCGCTGGACGAGGCCGAATACGTGACCGGCCCGTCGACGCCCGACCTGCAGTTTGGCATCCAGAACAATCACCTCGGGCCGGCGGCGTTCTGCCCGGTGGTGCGCCGTACCGAGTAGCTGGCGCGCTGGTTTGCCGCCGTCCTGCCCGGCCGCGTGGGCAGTGCCATCCGGCGCCTGGAGCCGGAGTTGCTGGCGCGCGCGGTGGATTATCTCTACCTCGCCGAGACCCGCTCGACCTATTCGATCGAGCACGAGATTCCCGATAACCAGCGCGTCGCCAAGTTCCGGCGGCTGCTGGAATATGCCGGCCAGCACGTGCCGCTGACCGAATCCCAGCTGTGCGAATGGCAGAACGAGATCATCTCGGGCCTGCGTGCGGAATACAGCTTCCGCGACCAGCAGAACTGGCTGTCGCGCGGCGGGCGGCTGCGCAATATCGCGGACTATATTCCGCCGCCGCCGACGCAGCTGGGCGCGATGATGGACGGCATTGCCGCGGTCGCGGGACTGGTCGAATCCCACGCGGCAAACCCGATCGTGGTGGCGGCGTGCGTGTCGTTCGGTTTTGTCTTCGCGCACCCGTTCTATGATGGCAACGGCCGCCTGCATCGCTTCCTGATCCACCACCTGCTGCGCCAGGCGGGCGTGACGCCAGAGGGCGTGGTGCTGCCGGTGTCGGCACGCATGCTCAAGCAGCTCGACGTCTACGCCGGCCTGCTCAAGTCCTATTCCGCGCCGCGTACCGCGCTGCTCAACTACGCGCTGGATGCGGACAGCGACACCATCCTGATCAAGTCGCCGCAGCCCTGGTGGCTCTATGCCTCGTTCGACGCTACCGCGCTGTGCGAATTCGTGTTCGAATGCATCGAGCAATGCGTCGAGCAGGATCTGGCGCAGGAGATCCAGTACCTGCGCGCGTACGACGCCAGCGTGACCCGGCTCGAAAGCTGGCTCGACCTGCGCCAGTCGCGGCTGTCGAACCTGATCGACCTGATCGTGCAGAACCACGGCGAGCTGTCGCGGCGCAAGCGCAAGCTGTTCGAGGACATCACCGACGAGGAGCTCACGCGCATCGAAACGGTGGTGCGCGACGAGTTCGCGGATTACCTAGAGCGCGACGCCAGCAACTGAAGCGCGGCGTCCCATGCCCTATCGCGTCACATCGAGCTCCCGGCCGGCGGGTGTCCGGCCTGCCCTGCACCGTTGCCCAGGCGAACTCGATCCGAACCGTGTGCTCGTGCCCCAATCCTGCTCCGGAGCTAGCCTTTTACGTCAAATGACTCGTGATACCTGACCACGCCCGAGGGCACGTGCGGGCCGAACGCAAGGGCTTGAAAGTACTCTGCCGGAACCCCGGGTAGTACGAGCGATGACTGTGCCGAGAATCCAAAGCGGGAATAGTAGGCCGGTTCCCCCAGTACCACGCAGCCTTGCGCGCCGGACTGTTTCAGGCGATCCAGCGCCTCACGTATGAGCTGCGAGCCTGCCCCCATGCCTTGATGAGCAGGCAGCACCGATACCGGACCAAGTCCGTACCATCGCGCACTTCCGTCCGAGATTTCGATCGGGGAAATGGCGACATGGCCGATAACCTGGCCGGACAGTTCCGCGACAAGCGAGACCTCCAACTGTCCCGCCGTCCTCAGGGCCGTGATGATCAGTTGTTCCGTGCCACTGGAGTGGGTGGCGACTGCGAAGGCGGCCTGTGTCACCCGGGTAATCGCGTGGGCGTCGTCCGGGCGCTCGGTCCTGATCAGGATCGCATCGGTCATGGTCATTCAGTTTCCTAGAATCGATACGCATGGAAGCCCAACCGAAAGGCAATGCGTGTTGTGCTGGACGTTTATCGCCGTCGCAATCCCGCTGCATGGGGCCTGGTACCGTGGGCAGTGTCATCGGCATGGGCGGCGCCCTGCATAAAGAAATCCAGGGCTTTGCCAAGCTCGTCCTCCAGGTGCACGTCCGGGCCGCTCAACCAGGTCATGACGGCACTCAGATACAGGAAATGCAGATAGTGCGCCAGGCGTGCGGCCGCAGTATCAGCTCGGATCTCTCCGTCCTGTTGTGCCTGTTCGATGAGTTGCACATACAAGGGAAGCATGTCCGAACTGGTCTGCTGCTCCATGCCATCGCGCACTTGCTGGAAGCGGAAGCGGATATACGGCGCCGCATACTGGCGATGGTGCTCCCACCAGTCGGCCGAGCCATGCCACAGCGTTGCCACGCGTGCGACGAAGGACTCCCTTGTCAGAACGTAGTCCGCCACCGCCGCTTGCAGGTCTTGCTCGAGTTCGTTGTGCATCCAGTACACCAGCACCGCCTCTTTGACTGGGAAGTGGTTGTAGAGCGTTCCTCTTGCGACATCCGCCTGCGCCGCGATCTGTTCCATCGTGACCCCTTCATATCCGTCGCGTTCAAATAACGTGTGCGCCGCCGCAGCGATGCGGTCACGCGTCTGCTTTCTTTTACGGACCATCCGATCGTCTTCGCTCATTGCAGTTGCGGTTTAATTGGACATTGTCTAGTATTGCACATTGTCCAATATTACCATGGGGAAGTCGTTGATGCGCGCAAGGAAGGAATTTCCCACTGTGGTCATCGGCGCGGGGCTGTCCGGATTGGCCGCTGCGCTTTCGCTGTCTCGGCGTGGCATCCCGGTGATGGTTGTGGAGGCGCAGCAGAGCGGGGGCGGATGCTGTTCGACCGAGGTGTGCGACGGATATACCTTCAACAATGGCGCGGTATACGTGGCCGTGCCTTCATTGCTTCGTGCCGCCTTCGGGCGCCTGGGCCTGAGCTTCGACGACGAAGTCGAGCTCGTCGGCATTGCCAGGCCCCACGCGACTTTCCTGGACAATGGCACCGCCGTGCACCTTTCCACCGCGGAGCACTCGTACGTGGACGGCGCCGACCACCACCGTCGCACGCAGGCGCTTCGAGACGGGCTCGCCAGGCTACGGGACGATTGGCGTCCGATCTACGCAACCTTGGTCCGCGACGTGCTGCCAGAAGAACCGTCGCTGCTACGTACGATCGGCAAACTCTGGAGGCACCTCCCTCGAATGGTCGGGCACGTAAACGGCCTGATCGCGTCCTATTTTCCGGACGGAGATCTGCAAGCTGCCGTCGCGTCGACGTTGCTCTACACGGGCCTCGCACCCGACCGGCTCCCCGCGACACAGATCATCGGCTTGCTGGCTTTGCTGGAGGAGGGCTTTCACCTGCCGCGCGGCGGCATGGGCGCCATTAGTGATGCGCTGCTGCGAGCCCTGCAGAGGCAATCCGTCCGGGTACGTTTCGGTACCCGCGTCAACGAGATCGTCGTCAGCGACGGTCGGGTGCATGGCGTTGTGCTGACCGACGGAGAACACATCCCAACCTCGCACGTCGTCGCCACGTGTTCGGGATTGGGCGCCGTGAAGAGCCTGCTGCGTGCCGCCGACGTCCCGCGCAGCCTGGCCGCAAAGGCAGACAAGGCTCCGTTGTCGCACAGGGCCATCTCCATCCAGATCGGATATTCCGGTGCCGCGGCGGCCGACGCGTTCATCGTCAACCATGTGCCGGCGATGGAAAAACAAGGCGCCATGCACGTTCTCGGATCCGACGTCCCGCCATGGATTGCGTACACGCAGCCAACGCGGGTTCTCCCGGAACTGGCATCAGGAGGCAGGCATATCATCGAGCTGTACGCGCCCGCCAGCGATATTCCGTCGGTATCCGAATGGAATCCGGCGTGGAGCGATTCGGCGCTGGAGAGATACCTCGACGCGTTGCAGAAGCGAGTCCCCGGCATGGCCATCGAAAGCACCCGCGTGCTGGACCCGCAGGACTTTGCCCGGGAACGACAACTGTATGAAGGTGCGCTGTATGGCATTGCTCCGGGTTCTCCACCCCACCGATTTCTTCCGCATCGGACACCGATCCGCGGGCTATACCTGGGCGGACAAACGACGTTCCCGGGCTATGGCGTGCCGTCGGCGATGCTGTCCGGCATACAGTCCGCGGAGTCGCTGGTTGCGGACCTGTCCCGGTCGAGCTGACTTTATTGTCCAGCGTGCGCCGGGTGGCATCAGCCAGGAAGAAGCACCCGCTCCCCCCACGACGCCACCGCCCTCACCTCCGCCACCTCCCCCTCATGCGTATGGTCCACCACCGCCACCTTGGCCATCTGCAGCGCCCGCACGCGCTGCCCGGGCAGCCCGAAGCTGCGCGCCAGCTCGTCGATGTGCAGCGCGGGCAGCGGCTTGCGCCGGTCCAGGCCGGCGAAGCGGTATTGGTTGTAGAGCGCCCATGACAGCAGCACGATGCCGTTGAACAGCCCCACCAGTACGTAGACCGTCAGCGTGCCCATGGTAGGCAGCAGCGCGGCCCAGAACGGTACGTCGGGGCCGGCGGACGCTTCCTCCAGGATGGCGCGGATGCCGCTGGCGCCAAGGTAGAAGAAGCCGGCCCAAGCCAGCGCCGTGAGCACGGCGTCGAACAGCCAGCGCAGGCGCGCGCCGCGGGTACGGATGATCATGCTTTCGGGTTTCATGACGACCTCATGGTGTGGATGCCCCGGTCGGGGCTGGTCCAGCGCGCGCGCTGGCGCCGGGTCTTGAGCATGACCTTGGGAAAGGCCAGCAGCGTGGTCAGCATGCCGACCATCCAGTACGCCAGCGGATACCAGATGATCCAGTACAGCGTGCGCGCCAGGCGCGGCTCGTAGCGGCGATCGATCAGCACGCTCAGTCCGAACTGCAGCAGGCACACCGCGGCCAGCACCATGCCGGTAAAGCCCGGCGGCATCAGCTTCTGGATGCGGATATTGGCCGGCAGCTCGATGAAATGCCCGAGCGCCCACAGCAGGATCGACATGGCGAAGGCGAAGGCCCAGCCCGCCGACAGGCAGTACTCAGCCATCAGCGGCCACAGCCGGCGGTGGCGCCAGATCCAGATCGAGCGCACGTTCTTCATGAACACCTCGGCCCCGCCCTGGGCCCAGCGCAGGCGCTGCTTGAGCAGGCCGCGCACGGTCTCGGGCATCAGGATCCAGCACAGCGCGCGCGGCTCGTAGAAAATCGACCAGTGGTCGCGCTGCAGCTTCCAGCTGATGTCGATGTCCTCGGTGATCATGTCCAGGCTCCAGTAGCCCACGCGGTCGAGCGCGCGGCGCCGGAACGCGGCGACCACGCCCGAGACGGTGAAGACCTGGCCGTAGACGCGCTGAGTGCGCTTGATCAGGCCGATGATCGACGAGAACTCGCCTACCTGGATCCGCCCGACCAGCGTCGAGCGGGTGCGGATGCGCGGATTGCCCGTGACCGCGCCGACGCGCGGGTTGGCCACCATCGGCGCGACCAGGTAGGCGGCGGCGTCGGGGTCGAGCGCGGCATCGCCGTCGATGCAGACCAGGTATTCGCCGCGCGCGGCCAGCGCGCCCATGCGCAGCGCCATGGCCTTGCCCTGGTTGTGCGCCAGGTGCACCACGCGCAGGCGCGGATGCCGCGCCGCCAGCGCGTCGAGCAAGGCGCCGGTGCCGTCGCGCGAGCCGTCGTTGATGGCGATCACCTCGAAGTTGGGATAGCGCTGCGCCAGCGCCGCCAGCAGGGTTTCCTCGCCGTTCTTTTCCTCGTTGTAGCACGGCACCAGGATCGAGATGAAGGGCTCGCCAGGCACCTCGGGCGCCTCACGTTCGGCGCCCCAGCGCCACTTGCGCTCCCAGTGCCACCAGAAATACAGGCCGCCGGCGATCCACAGGCCGGACATGAACAGCGGATAGAAGAACACAAAGGCCAGCAGCAGGTCACCGGTGGCAAGTGCGGCCAGCGCGAACGGCAGCGCCAGCGCGAGGCACAGGATGACCAGTGCAAACAGTCGTTCGATCATGGTGCGGGGTACCAGGCGTTGGACAGCGCCGGCCGGATCACCTCGAGCCGGGGCTGGTTGTTGTGGAAGTCATCCGGGTAGTAGCCGAAATTGCGCGCGCCGCGGCGCTGCAGCCGCTGCATCCAGCCGGCCAGCACCGCGCTGTCGACCGCACCGGCAGCGGTGGCCGCGGGACCGCGCCAGTCGCGCGCCTGCAGCTCGAACACGGTGCGCC
>JABFVP010000733.1 GCA_013362725.1 Cupriavidus sp. | reverse complement strand
GCTGCGCGGCACCGAGTTCGACCTGGTGATCGGCGAATCGCTGGTCAACTACACCGGCAAGCCGACCATCGCCACCACCATCAACGGCATGCTGCCCGGCCCGACGCTGCGCTGGCGCGAGGGCGACACCGTCACCATCCGCGTGACCAACCGCCTGCGCGAGGCCACTTCGATCCACTGGCACGGCATCATCCTGCCTTACCAGATGGACGGCGTGCCCGGCATCAGCTTCCCGGGCATCGCGCCCGGCGAGACCTTCACCTACCGCTTCAAGGTCGCGCAGAGCGGCAGCTACTGGTACCACTCGCACTCCGGCTTCCAGGAGATGACCGGCGTGTACGGCGGCATCGTCATCGATCCCGCCTCCGGGCACGAGCGCGCGCACGCCGACCGCGACCATACCGTGCTGCTGTCGGACTGGACCGACGAAGACCCGATGCGGATCCTGAACAAGCTCAAGATCCAGGGCGACTACTACAACTACAACCAGCCCACGGTGGTCGACTTCTTCCGCGACGTGTCGCGCGACGGCCTGAAGCAGGCGCTGGACAAGCGCCGCATGTGGAACCAGATGCGGATGAGCCCGACCGACCTGGCGGACCTGTCCAGCGCCACCCTGACCCACCTGGCCAACGGCGTCACGCCGGCGGGCAACTGGACCGGCCTGTTCCGCCGCGGCGAGACCGTGCGCCTGCGCTTGATCAACGGCTCGGGCAACACCTTCTACGACGTGCGCATTCCCGGTCTCAAGCTGCGCGTGGTGCAGGTCGACGGCCAGGACATCGAGCCCGTCACCGTCGATGAATTCCGCTTCGGTCCCGGCGAAACCTGCGACGCCATCGTGACGCCGCAGGACGACGCCTACACCCTGTTCGCGCAGTCGATGGACCGCACCGGCTATGCACGCGGCACGCTGGCGGTACGCGAAGGCCTGTCGGCGCCTGTGCCCGCGCTGGACCGGGCCGAATGGCTGACCATGACCGACATGATGGGCGCGATGACCGGCCATGGTGGCCACGGTGCCCACGCCGGCCATGGTGCGATGCCGATGGCGGGCATGGACCACGCCGGCATGGACCACGGCCAGCACGCGATGGCGCCCGCCGACGCGCTGCGGGTGCCCAGCAAGACCGCGCGCCATGCCCGCACCGAATACGGCGCCAGCACCGACATGCGCGTCGACATGGCCCGCACCAACCTGGACGACCCCGGCATCGGCCTGCGCAACAACGGCAGGCGCGTGCTGACGCTGGCCGACCAGCACACCATCGGCGGGGCCATGGATGCGCGCGGGCCGGGGCGCGAGGTCGAGCTGCACCTGACCGGCAATATGGAGCGCTATACCTGGTCGTTCGACGGCGTCGAGTTCGGCAAGTCCACGCCGATCTACTTCAAGCATGGCGAACGGCTGCGCGTGATCCTGCACAACGACACCATGATGACCCACCCCATGCACCTGCACGGCATGTGGAGCGAGCTGGAGGCGCCCGACGGCAGCTTCCAGGCGCGGCGCCACACCATCCCGGTGCAGCCGGCGCAGCGCATCAGCTTCCTGGTCACGGCTGATGCCCTGGGGCGCTGGGCCTGGCATTGCCACCTGATGCTGCATATGGATGCGGGCATGTTCCGCGAAGTGGTGGTGGCGTGATGATGCAAGCCGAATTCTCGAATGTGATGCCCGGATTCAAGAAGACCCTGTTGGCCGCGGCGCTGGCGCTGGGCGCCATGGGCGCAGCCTTTGCGCAGGACCCGCATGCCGGCCATGCGCACGGCCACGGTCAGCAGCCGGCACCTGCTGCGCCGGCCGCGATGCAGGGGATGGACCATAGCCAGATGCAAGGCATGGACCAGCCGGAGATCCAGACCATGGACGGCGCCAATGCGCCGCCGCAAGAGCCGGCCCCGGCGATGGACCATGGCGACATGAAGATGCAGGGCGGCAGCGCGCCGCCCGACGCGCGCGACCCGCACGCTTATTCCGGCGGCTACCAGCTCGGCGTCGGCCAGTATGCGCTCGGCGACAAGCGCCAGCTGGTGATGGCCGACGAGCACCTGTTCGCGTCGGTGCTGGTCGACCGCCTGGAGTGGGCCCACGCCAACGGCCACAATGCCGCCGCCTACGAGGCGCAGGCGTGGTTCGGCAACAGCTTCGACAAGCTCGTGCTCAAGGCCGAGGGCGAGGCCTCCAGGGGCAAGCTGCACGAAGCCCGCACCGAGCTGCTGTGGGGCCACGCCGTGGCCAGCTACTGGGACACCCAGCTGGGCCTGCGCAACGACGCCGGCAGCGGGCGCCCGGCGCGCAACTGGCTGGCGTTCGGCGTGCAGGGGCTGGCGCCGTACTGGTTCGAGGTCGATGCCACCGCCTATGTCGGCACCAGCGGGCGCACAGCATTGCGGCTGTCGGCGGAATATGAGCTGCTGCTGACGCAGCGCCTGATCCTGCAACCGCGCATCGAGGCCAATCTCTACGGCAAGAACGATCCGGAAGTGGGCATCGGCAGCGGCTTGTCCAACGGCACCGTGGGGCTGCGGCTGCGCTACGAGTTCAGCCGGCAGTTCGCCCCTTATATCGGCGTCGAGCGCTACCAGACCTTCGGCAATACCGCGGACATGATTCGCACCGCCGGCGGCAAGTCGGGCGAAACGCGCTTCGTCGCCGGCGTCCGCGTGTGGTTCTGACGCGGTCGACCGGTTATCACACTTCTATATCCCTCAGCGGAGACCATCATGCATGCCAATCGCCCCCTGATCCACGCCATGATTTCGGCTACCGCCGCGCTGGCCAGCAGCCTTGCCTTCGCGCATCCCAAACTGGAAGCGTCGACGCCCGCCGACAAGGCCGAGGTGCCCGCGCCGCAGAAGATCGAGCTGCGCTTTTCGGAGAATCTCGTCACCCAGTTCTCCGGCGCCAACCTGGTGATGACCGGCATGCCGGGCATGGCCAACCATGCGCCGATGAAGATGGCCGCGAAGGTCTCGGGCAGCGATGACCCCAAGACCATGGTGATCACGCCCACGCAGCCGCTGCCGCCGGGCAGCTACCGGGTGGACTGGCGCGCGGTCTCGTCCGACACCCATCCCGTCAACGGCAACGTCACGTTCACGGTGAAGTAATTGGCGCAGCCGCAATGGCTGGCCGCCGGGCTGCGGCTGGCGCTTTACCTCGATCTCGCGCTGGTGTTCGGGCTGCCGCTGTTCTGCCTCTACGCGCTGCAACGGGACGAACGCGCCGGCCGCTTCGCGCACCGCTGCCGCGCGCTGGCGCTGGGTGGCGCCGGCGCGGGCATCGCGCTGTCGCTGCTGGCCCTGGCCGAGATGGCGCGCACCATGACGGGCGCGTCGGACTATGCCGCCCTGCAGGCCCATGTGCTGGCGATGGTGGTCACCGGCACCGATTTCGGCGTGGGCTGGTGCGTGCGCGTGGCGGCGCTGCTGTTGTTCGTGCTGGCCGGCATGAATCGGCGCCGACTGCAGCGCTTGCGCGCGCCGTGCGCCGCGCTGGCCGCGTATGGCGGCGTGGCGCTGGCCACGCTGGCGTGGGGCGGGCATGGCGCGATGCACGACGGTGCGGTGCGCTACCTGCACCTGGCGTCGGACGTGATCCACCTGCTGGCCGCGGGCGCATGGGTGGGGGCGCTGGCGGCGTTCCTGCTGCTGGCGTGGCCGGAATCGACGCCGCACGGCGAAGCCCTTGCGCTGCTGAGCCGCACCGCTAACGGCTTCGCGCGCATCGGTACCGGCATCGTGGCCTTGCTCGTAGTCACCGGCGTGCTGAACTACTGGCTCATCGTCGGGCCGGTCTTGCCCGAATTCGCGCCGATGTCCTACGGTGGGCTGCTGGCGGCCAAGCTTGCGTTGTTTGCCACCATGCTGGGTCTGGCGGCGGCGAACCGGTTTGCGCTGGCGCCGCGGCTGGAAGTGGCCGCGCGCACCGGCGAGCCGGGCCCGGCGTCGCGGGCAGTCCAGGCGCTGCGGCGCAGCCTGCTGCTGGAAGCCGGCACCGCCGCGCTGGTGCTGGCGCTGGTGGCGG
>JABFVP010000306.1 GCA_013362725.1 Cupriavidus sp. | reverse complement strand
CGTTCATCCCGCTGCTGACGCTGGGCATTCCGCCCAACGCGGTGATGGCGCTGATGGTGGGTGCGATGACCATCCACAACATCCAGCCCGGCCCGCAGGTGATGACCAGCAACCCGGCGCTGTTCTGGGGCCTGATCGCCTCGATGTGGATCGGCAACCTGATGCTGGTGGTGCTGAACCTGCCGCTGATCGGCGTGTGGGTGAAGCTGCTGACGGTGCCGTACCGCTTCCTGTACCCGGCCATCCTGGTTTTCTGCAGCATCGGCGTCTACTCGGTCAACAACACGGTGTTCGACGTGTTTGCCGCGGCCAGCTGCGGCCTGATCGGCTATGTCTTCCACAAGCTGCGCTGCGAGCCGGCGCCGCTGCTGCTGGGGTTCGTGCTGGGGCCGATGATGGAAGAGAACTTCCGCCGCACGCTGCTGCTGTCGCGCGGCGATTTCTCGGTGTTCACCACGCGTCCGCTGTCGCTGGGCCTGCTGGTGGCCGCGGCGGCGCTGGTGGCGGTGGTGGCGCTGCCGTCGATCAAGGCCAAGCGCGAAGAAGCGTTCCAGGAGGAATAACGAGGGGGAACGGGGGCAAGGCAGTCTCGCATCAACGAGAACGACGGGCTGTTTCGTTCCTTGCGGACGAAACAGCCCTGGCCTTGCGGGGGCAGGGCGGCGCCCCGCGCCGCTTACTGCCAGGCCGTCAGATCACCACGCCCATCGCCGGATCGCTGACCGTATCCTCGCCGGTCTCCATGCGTCCGGCAAAGCGGCGCGTGAATGCCGGGCTGGCCTCGCAGGTAACGACGAAGTCGTACCAGTTGCCGCTTTCCGCCACCGGCCATTCCAGCATTTCCACCTTGCCCGCCTTGACCCGCTGCGTCCACGGGCCGTCGTCGCGATAGGCCAGTGCCTTGACGGTGAAGGTCACGTCGGCATTGCCGTCGTTGTGCAACTTGACCTGGATCGTCGGCTTCTTGCACGGGTTGTAGCAGACCTGAATCTCGGCGGACGTGGTGGCCGCTTCGTGGATATCGCCGGAGAAGGCGCGGTGATAGCCATTCGGCCCCAGCACCCACAGATCGTATTTGCCGCCATCGGCGTTGATGTCCCACGCATCGTCCAGCGCCTTGCCTGCCTCGACCGCGTAGCGGCGCGGAATGCGGTCCAGGTGCAGCTTGTCGTAGACGTGGAACACCGCGCCCGCCTGATGCGCGCTGCCGTTGGCGAACAGCAGCCGCACGGTGCGCGACGCAGCATCGACACGCGCGCTGGTATGCAGCTCATACGGCAGCTTGCGCGACGGGCGCGAGCCGCTGGCCTGCGCCGGCAGCGCGGGCGAGGCTGGCACCGGGATGGCGGGCTGCGTCTGCTGCCAGGCGGTCAGGCTGGTGGCGTCGGCGCGCGTGGTGCGTCCCGCCAGCACGGGCAGCGTCTCGGTGTTGGGCGTGGCGAAGTTGAAGGCGCTGGTCAGGTCGCCGCAAACGGCGCGGCGGTAGGCGCTGATCTGCGGCTCCATCACGCCGAAGCGCGCTTCCAGGAAGCGCAGCACCGAGGTGTGGTCGAACACCTCGGAGTTGACCCAGCCGCCGCGGCTCCACGGCGACACCACCCACAGCGGCACGCGCGGCCCCGGCCCGAACGGCTTGCCGTCCTGCGGCGGCTGCCTGGGCGTGGCGGGCGGGTAGTTGAAGTACTCGTAGGCCATCTGCGCATCGCTCAGCGTCGACTTGCCGGCCAGCGTGCCGTCCGGGTTGCGCGACGGCGCCGTCGGCGGCGGGCTGTGGTCGAAGAAACCGTCGTTCTCGTCGAAGTTGATCAGCAGCACGGTCTTGCTCCAGACCTCCGGCGATGCCGTCAGCGCATCGAGAATGGCCTGCACGTACCAGCCGCCCTTGGCCGGGCTGGACGGGCCGGGGTGCTCGCTGAACTCGGCTGGCGGGATGATCCACGACACCTCGGGCAGTTTGCCGTTGAGCACGTCGTCGCGCAGCGACTGCAGGAAGCCGCCGTCGGGCATGGTGTTGCAGAAACCCTTGGCCAGCGCGCTGTACTGGTCGTCGATCTCCGGGTTGTAGGGCGGATTGACGCCGATGCCGGCGGTGTTGGACAGCTTGCGTCCCTCCGGCATCTTTTCCATCTCGGCGCGCCAGTGCCGGAAGCTCATCATCTGGTTGCAGCCGTAGTTGTCCGGCACGTTCTGGTAGACCTTCCAGCTGACCCCGGCGCCCTGCAAACGGTCGGCGTAGGTCTTCCAGGTCCAGCCTTCGGTGGACGGGCCGACGTCGGCGCCGGCGTTGAACTCATTGACCATCGCCGCGACGTTGTCGCCGGTGGGGCCGTTGCTGCCGGTCCAGTAGAACAGGCGGTTAGGGATGGTGCCGGTGTGCATCGCGCAGTGGTACGCGTCGCACAGCGTGAAGGCGTCGGCCAGCGCGCGCTGGAACGGGATCTCGGCGTTGTCGTAATAGCCCATCGACAGCGCCTTCTTGGCCACCGGCCAGCGGTCCATGCGGCCGTGGTCCCAGGCGGCCTGCGCATCGGGCCAGGTATGCGGCGTGCCGCCGGCGCGCTGGGCGTTGCCCTGGGTTTCATCGAGGTGGTAGGGCGTCAGCGTATTGCCGTTGGCATCGGTCTGGTAGACCGCGGTCTTGCCGTTCGGCAGCGGGATCGCAAAGCGGTCGCCGTAGCCGCGCACGCCCTTGAAGGTGCCGAAGTAATTGTCGAACGAGCGGTTTTCCAGCATCACCATCACGACGTGCTTGACGTCCTGGATGGTGCCGGTGGCGTTGTTGGCCTCGATCGCGAGCGCGCGGCGGATGCTGGGCGGAAAGCTGGCCAGCACCGCGGCGGCGGCGCCGGTGCCGAGGCTGGTCTTGAGGAACTGTCGCTTGGACGGATTGAAGGTCATGGCGTGGGTTGGGTCGTTCTGTCGCTGGATTGGATCGCAGCCCGCATCACGGGGCGCAACGGCTGGCGCAGGTGCCGGGCTTGCCGGTGTGCCCGGGCTTGCCGGAGGCGTCCGGCGCGTTGCCGTTGGCGGCGCCGGGCTGGAGTGTGCCGCCCCCCGTGCCCGGCGCATCGCCGCCGCCGCAGGCGGCAAGCATCAATGCCAGGGTGATCGTGCCGGCGGCCAGCCATGGCCGTGTGGAATGCAGCAGCAAGGTGGGTCTCATTGGTGCAGGGCCTTTTCTTCTGATTGAGGGAGTGAACGATGGCCGCGTCCGTTGCGCTGACAGACGGCTGCACGCATCGGACTTCCGCCGCGGCGGAGGACAAGCGCGGCGGCCGGTGGTTCGGGAAGATGGCCGTGGCTTGTCGCGACAGCGGGCGATTGTTGACGGATCAAATGTCAGATGTTTGACACGGCACCCTTTCGGCAATTTGCCTTTGTAACCAAAAGTGTCTGAAAGCAGGCGTGGCATTTGCAGGCACTGCCGGGTCGCCAGCATTCATCCGTTCAACCCGCTACAGGAGACCGTTATGCCCGACACGTCCGACGCCAAGGCCAGGCCCACGTCAAACCCCTCATCCGCCACCACTGCCCAGGGCGCTGCGGCCGGTTATGGCGATGCGCGGCGCGGCGCAGGCGGAGAGCTGCACCAGGTTGCCGGCGGCACCCATGCGCCGCTGACCACTAACCAGGGCGCGCCCATCGCGGACAACCAGAACTCGCTCAAGGCCAACCCGCGCGGCCCGACCTTGCTCGAAGATTTCATCCTGCGTGAAAAAATTACACACTTCGACCATGAGCGCATTCCCGAACGGATCGTCCATGCGCGCGGCACCGCGGCGCACGGCTATTTCGAGCTGACCGAGTCGCTGGCGCAATTCACCACCGCCAGCATCCTGACCGAGGTGGGGGTCAAGACGCCGGTGTTCGCACGCTTTTCCACCGTGGCGGGCGGCGCGGGTTCGGTCGACACGCCGCGCGACGTGCGCGGCTTCGCGGTCAAGTTCTATACGCAGGAGGGCAACTGGGACCTGGTCGGCAACAACATCCCGGTGTTCTTCATCCAGGACGCGATGAAGTTCCCCGACGTGGTCCATGCG
>JABFVP010000575.1 GCA_013362725.1 Cupriavidus sp. | reverse complement strand
ATCGCCGAGCCCAACGGCTGCCTGGCCGCGGCCGCGGTGCTGCATGGCAAGCTCGATGTGAAGGGCAAGCGCGTGGGCATCATCGTGTCGGGCGGGAATGTGGACCTGCGTGCGTTTTCGGGCTTTGTCGGCTAGGGCGGCCGGCGCTCAGCTCTTTGCCGCCATGCTCGCGTCAACGGCTTGCTTGACGAAAGCCCTTACCGCGGGGGACATCTCGCGCCGGCGATAGGCCAGCGCGAGATGCACTGGCAGGCGGAAATCCGCGACCGGCTTGTAGAAGACCCCAGGCTGAGAGAAATTCTGCATCGACTCCGGCACGATCGCGACCCCGTACCCCGCCGAGGCAAGGCTGGCGGCCGAAATGAAATCCTGGACGCGATACTCGAGGCGTGGCGTAAATCCGCCCGCCTTTCCCAGCGCGGTCAATGCGAAGCCGAACCCTTCCTCGTCGGCGAACTGCGGGATGATGAACGGCTGGTCGGCAAGCTCGCGGGCAAGGGCAACAAGCCCATCAAGATTGTTGCGGCGTTCTCGGCCGGCAGCGCCACGGATACCAGCGCGCGCATCCTGGCGGAAGAGCTGCGCAAGGACCTGGGGACAACCGTCGTCGTTGAGATATTCGCCTCCTTCATCCGTGTCGCCCAGCTTTGCAACTCGCGCGCACGAACTGTTGCTGCGCCTCTACCCCATTGGGCGCGACCTCCATACCCATGCCTAAGGAAGCGCTCGCGCACCTCAGGCCTGGCCAGTGCCTTGTTGACCGACGCATTCAGGCGCTGCATGACTTCCGGCGGCATGCCTGCCGGTCCGGCAAGCCCGACCCAGAACAAAGCCGGAGTGAACTTGGCAATGCGCTCGGTCAGGGCCTAGCCGCGGCCAGTGGACGGTGATGCCACGGCACTCGCCCCCGGAAGTGCAGCAGCAGGCTCTGGATGAGGAAGATGGTGACTAGCCGGAGGATACCCTTGGCAGAATGCGGTATGGCTCGCTTGACTCCTCCCTCCTCGCAGAAGTACCTGTTGCCGCATGCTGCCGATGCTGTTGGTCCGCAGAACGAGGCGGAACGTCGTCTGTATGAACTCATCGTGGAAGGGCTCAACAGCGGCGAAGCGCGCGGGTTGAAGAGTTCGCTGCCGAGTTCCGCGCCCGCCTGCAAAACCGCAAACGCTAAGCCGTGGCGTTGCGCCTGAAGCTACGGCCCGCCGCGCGCGGTGACGCCGATGCGGCGCCAGGTCTTGGCGAGGCCTTCACCGACGAACTGCTAAGCGTGCTGGCCTTCCTGGTCGAGCATCCGAGAGTAGGCTCGCGCCGCTATGCCCATCTGCTTCCGGACGAATCGCTGCGCGTCTGGTCCCTCGATCGCTTTCCCTTCCTGGTGTTCTACCGCGTGAGCGGCGAGGTGCTGGACATCGTGCGCGTTCTGCATGAGCGCCGGGACATCGTGGCGAGTCTGATTGCCCATTGACGCGGCGCCGTGAGTACCATCGGCATCCGCCGCAGTGGGTTAATTGAGCGGGTAACGGCCAGGGAATCCTCGCCGGACCGGGCTCTCTAAGCTCCAGACCGTCACGATAAAGGCCAAGGCAGACATGGCAGACAAGATGCAATACGACGTACTCGACACCGGCGCCGGCAAGCCGGTCAAGCTGTGGACGCGCGGCGTGCCGGTGGAGGGCGCCGCGCGCGAGCAACTGGTGAACACGGCCCGGATGCCGTTTATCTTCCGCCATCTGGCGGTGATGCCGGACGTACATCTGGGCAAGGGCTCGACCATCGGCTCGGTGATCCCGACCGTCGGCGCCGTCATTCCCGCGGCGGTAGGCGTCGATATCGGCTGCGGCATGATGGCGGTGAAGACTTCGCTGACCGCCTCGGACCTGCCCGACAACCTGGGCCAGCTGCGCAGCGCGATCGAGCATGCCGTGCCGCATGGCCGCAGTGCGCAGGGCGGGCGGCGCGACCAGGGTGCGTGGGGCAATGCGCCGGCGCACGTCGACGCCGCCTGGGCGGAAATGGCGCCTGGCTTTCGCCGCATCACCGACAAATACCCGCACCTGGCGCGCGCCAACCATCGCAATCACCTCGGCACGCTGGGCACCGGCAACCACTTCATCGAGGTGTGCCTGGACGAGGCGCAGTCGGTCTGGTTCATGCTGCACAGCGGCTCGCGCGGCATCGGCAATGCCATCGGCACCACCTTCATCACGCTGGCGCAGCAGGACATGCGCCAGCACCTTGCCAACCTGCCGGACCGCGACCTGGCTTACCTGGTGGAAGGCTCCTCGCACTACGAGGACTACATCTACGCGGTGTCATGGGCGCAGGCCTACGCCCGCCGCAACCGCGAGCTGATGATGGAGGCGGTGCTGGCGGCGGCGCAGCGGGTGCTGCGCAAGCCGTTCCAGGCGCAACTGGAAGCGGTGAACTGCCACCACAATTACGTGCAGAAGGAACATCACTTCGGCGCCGACGTGCTGGTCACGCGCAAGGGCGCGGTCAGCGCGCGCGCCGGCGAGCTGGGCATCATCCCGGGTTCGATGGGCGCGCGCTCGTTTATCGTGCGCGGCAAGGGCAATCCGGAGTCGTTCTGCTCCTGCAGCCACGGCGCGGGCCGCACCATGAGCCGCAGCGAGGCCAAGCGCCGCTTCACCGTGGCCGACCAGAAGCAGGCCACCGAAGGGGTGGAGTGCCGCAAGGACGCCGCCGTGATCGACGAGATCCCGATGGCGTACAAGGACATCGATGCGGTGATGGCGGCGCAGTCAGACCTGGTGGAGGTGGTGCATACGCTGCGGCAGGTGGTGTGCGTGAAGGGGTAGGGCCGGGGTGGTGGATGGCCCGGAGGTTCAATCGAGGGCCAGGCTTAGTTTGGCGGTGAATTTCTGCCAGCGGTCGATGTCGGCGTTCACCAGCTTCTGGAATTCAGCGGGTGTGCTGGTCGTCGTGGCAAAGCCGAGCTGCGTCAGCGATGCCTTGATTTCTGGCCTGGCGATGGCCCTGGCGATCTCCGCGTTCAGCTTCTGTACGATCTCGGGAGGCGTACTGGCCGGGGCGAGGATGCCAAACCACTGGTCGACGTCGTAGCCGGCCACGCCCAGCTCGCTGACCGTGGGTACGTCGGGCAGGAACGGCGAACGAGCCTTCGACGTGACGGCCAGGGCGCGCAGCTTGTTGCTCTTCAGGTAGGGAATGGTGTTGGTCAGCGTATTGACGCTGACGTCGGCCTGGTTGCCCAGCACGTCGGCGATGGCGGGAGCGCAGCCCTTGTACGGCACGTGCAGCATGTCGATCTTGGCAGAGACTTTCAGCAACTCGCCGGCCAGGTGCTGCGGCGTGCCGTTGCCGCAAGACGCGTAGCTGGGCGGCGTGCCGCTCCTGCCGGCCGTGAGCAGGTCGTTGAGCGTGCGCAGCTTCGAGTGCGCGGGCACGGCAATCACCGAGGGCACCGAAGCGAAGGTGATGACCGCGCTGAAATCCGACTTCGGATTGAACTGCAGCTTCTTGAAGACGCTCGGGTTGATGGCGAAGCTGCTGTTGACGATCAGCAGCGTGTAGCCGTCGGCCGGGCTCTTGGCGACGAACTCGGCGCCGATATTGCCGCTGGCGCCAGGGCGGTTGTCGACCACCACCGGCTGCCCCAGCGATTTGCTGAGGTCGGCCCCGAGCAGGCGCGCCAGCGAATCGGTCCCTCCTCCGGCCGGGAACGTCACCACCATGCGGATGGGCTTCTGCGGGAAGGTACTCGCCAGGGTCGCCTCGGCGCGGCCCGGCACGGTTGCCAGGCTGCTTGCGACAAGGAGCAGGGATGCCAGACTACGGACGACGGTTAGGGGTCTCATTGATATGCCTCGTCGGTTAGGGTGAAGGGATGGGGGAAGCCGGTCAATCGGGGTCTATACGCACCGCCTCGCTGCACTCGCCGCCCGCGCGTGCCAGGGCCGCGGCAGCCGCAAGTGCCGCATCGCCGCCAGCATGGATGCGGTAGAGGGGTTGCCCTGGCTCCACCTTCGCCCCGATCGTGCACAGCAGATCGACGCCCGCACCGAGCTCGCGCGGCGCCCCGGCGGCGCGCGCGACCCCGGAGATGCGCAGTCCATCGATGGCGGCCACGCGGCCATGCATGGTCGCGCTTACCACGCAGGTATGCGCACCTGGCGCCACGGGTTCGGGTCGCGCGCCTTGCGTGGCGGCAATGCGGTCGAATGCGGCCTTGGCCTTGCCTTCGCTGAGCAGCGCGGTGGCAATGCGCAGGCCTTCCTCGGGCGAGCCCACGCGCACATCGAAGGCGATGATTTCGCCGGCGAAGCGCAAGGCTTTCTCTCGCAGGTCCGCGGGGGCACAGGGATCGTTGGCGAGGACCTGGCGGACATCGCGCACTTCCAGTGCGGGCCCGATGCCGCGGCCGATCGGCCGGCTGCCGTCTGTCACCAGCGCGCGCACGTGCAGGCCGAGCCCCTTGCCGACATGCTCGAACATCGCGCCCAGCGCCTCGGCGTCAGCGCGCGTGGCCAGCTTGGTCTGCGGCCCATAGGGCAGGTCGACGATGACGTGGGTAGCCCCGGCTGTGTATTTCTTCGACAGGATCGACGCCACCGACCAGCGCCGCGAATCCAGCCGCAGCGGGCGCGTGATCGCGTTCATCACGTCGTCGACCACGGAGTGGTTGAGGCGGCCGTTCCAGGCAATGCACGCGCGCGCCTGGGCCACGCAGCGGCGCACGTCGTCGTGCGCCAGGTCGACGCGCGCGATGGTTTCCATGGCGTCGGCCGTGCCCGCGGCGGAGGTGATCGCGCGCGACGAGGTCTTGGGCATGGCCAGCCCGTACGCCGCGACGATCGGCACCACGATCAGCGTGATGCGGCTGCCGGGCACGCCGCCGATCGAGTGCTTGTCGACCACGATCGGCTCGTCCCATTCGATGCGGGGCGTGAATGCCGTACGCGCGCGTGCCAGTGCCACCACCTCCTGGTCGCCCAGAGAGCGGGTCGTGGCAACCAGGAACTCGGTCAGCTCCGCCTCGGTGTAGCGGCCTGCCATGGCATCCTGCAGCACCGCCACGTAGGCGGCCTGGTCGAGCGGCTCGCCGCGCAGCTTGGCCATCAGGTTGGTACGGCTGGCCGGCGTTCCGTCACCGGCTGCGCGCATGCCGTGCCGCAGCGCTTCGACGAAGCGGGCCCTGCCAACCTCCAGCGTGCTGTCGTTCGACACGGTGATGCACGCTACCTCCGGCGGCAGCGCCGCGCCGGTGCGCGACACGCGGCGGACAACCTGCTCGCCGGATTCGCGCCCGCGCGCGGCAATGCGGCGGGCCAGCACGTCTTGCGGCGCCGTGACCAACACGACCACGAAGCGCGGCAGGCGTTGCGCTAGTTCCGCGATGACGGTACGCGAGCCGTTGGCGACGACGTGGCGTCCGCGCTCGAGCTCCGACATCAGCGAGCAGGGCAAGCCATAGCGCAGGTCGTGCGCATCCCAGGTCACCAGGAATTCGCCGCCGCGCTGGCGCCGTGCGAATTCGGCCTCCGACACGGCTTCATGCGCCTCCCCGGCCGCGCCCTCGGGCCGCGTGATGACGCGCCGGGCGAATACATAGTTGTCATCGAGCGCCGCCCGCGCCCCATCCATCAGCGTATCCTTGCCCGCGCCGCTGGGGCCCACCACAAAGAAGAAAGTGCCGCTCGCGTTCATGACCAATACCTTAGACGTCGAAGTTGTTTGGCAATGCTAGCACCGACCGCGCGACTGTCAAGGAAAGTTCGATGTCTAAGGTTATG
The DNA here is from genome assembly GCA_013362725.1 of Cupriavidus sp. Lineage (GTDB taxonomy): Bacteria > Pseudomonadota > Gammaproteobacteria > Burkholderiales > Burkholderiaceae > Cupriavidus. The sequence continues at coordinate 8,199 of JABFVP010000575.1, read as the reverse complement.
CAAGCAACGGACCAGCGCCCGCAAATCCAGCGGTTACGGGGGATGCGAGCGTTCGTAGGGGAAAACACGGGGGCGCGGCGTGCGCGTTCGCGGTGCCTGGTGCTTCGGTTGCGCGCATCGCGCACCGATGGAGTGAGCGCTACATTGGAGAGCGCGGGGACGCGGTCCGGCGCCGCTGCGTGCACGGTGGAAGCGCTATCATGTGCGCTGTTGCGGGCACCGTGGATCCGGTGCCGCATGGATGCGTTTCACTTTCCGCTTACCACTATGGCCACAAGAAAGCCGGATGCCCCGGTCACGATCACCCCCCCGGAAGAAGCCGATGAAGAGCGGCTTGCCCACCTGGTGAAGGACGCCGCGCGTGCCTATATCCGGGCGCTGCAACTGCGCCTGGCGGAACATTCGGTGTCGTACGGCCACTGGACCATCCTGCGCATCCTGTGGCGCCATGACGGCCTGTCCCAGCGCGAACTGAGCGAGCGTGCCGGCGTGACCGAGCCCACCACGTTCGCGGCGGTCAAGGCGCTGGAGGCGCTTGGCTACGTTGAACGCACGCACCTGCCCGGCAACAAGAAGAAAGTGCATGTGTTCCTCAGCAAGACCGGGCGCGCGCTGCGCCGCAAGCTCGAGCCGCTCGCAACCGAGGTCAATGCGCTGAGTGTCGAGGGCGTGAGCGAACAGGACGTGGCGACCACGCGCCGGGTGCTGATCACCATCGCCAAGCGCCTGGTCGCCGACGAGATCGCCTCGGCGGAAAACGGGCGGCGCGTGCCGTCGACGCAGGAAGTCGGGCGGCTGCTGTCTGACTTGTAAGCCGAGGCTGCCACCGCCACTGAAAAGGCCCTCGCCGGCGCGGCCGGCGAGGGTGAATGCCTCGGGTAGAAGGCGTGAAACGGTGTGGGGACGCCGCCTCGGGCGAGGCGGCGGATTCAGGGGCTCAGGCTTCGTCCAGCCCGATATCCAAGGCCGGTGCGGACTGCGTGATCCGGCTGGTCGAGATGTAGTCGACGCCGGTTTCCGCCACCGCCCGGATGGTCTCCAGCCGGATGCCGCCCGAGGCCTCGACCTTGGTGCGGCCATTGACGATCTGCACCGCCTCCTTCATGTCGGGGACCGACATGTTGTCCAGCATGATCACGTCGACGCCGGCGGCCAGGGCCTCGCGCACCTGCTCCAGCCGGTCGCATTCCACTTCCAGCTTGGTCAGCACCGGCAGCTTGCGGCGCACGCGTTCCACCGCGGCGGCGATGCTGCCGCAAACGGCGATGTGGTTGTCCTTGATCATCACGCCGTTGTCCAGGCTCAGCCGGTGGTTCAGGCCGCCGCCGCAGGTGACCGCGTGCTTTTCCAGCGCGCGCAGGCCGGGGGTGGTCTTGCGGCTGTCGATCAGGCGCGCCCTGGTATGCGCAATGGCCTGCGCATAGGTGGCGGTCTGGTTGGCGATGCCGCACAGGCGCTGCAGGATGTTCAGTGCGGTGCGTTCCGCCGTCAGCACGCTGCGTGCATTGCCGCTCACGTTCAGCAGCACCGCGCCTTTGCCGACCTTGTCGCCGTCGGCCACGCGCATGTCGATGGACAGCGTGGGATCGTAGCGGGCGAAGATGCGTGCCGCCACGTCGATACCGGCGACGATCATCGGCTCGCGGGCGTTCATGCAGAAGGTGCCGGTCTCGCCCGGTTCGATCATGGTCTGGACGGTCAGGTCGCAGATTCCGATGTCTTCGGTCAGCCAGAGGTCGATCAGCTTGTCGGTGGCAAAGAGGTCGTACATATGAGGGCTCCTGAGCGGTGGGTGTCGTACCTCAATAATCTTAGAGATCGAAGTACATGGCGTAATACTAGCGCCTTGCCGCGCCCTGTCAAGTAATATTCGACGTCTAAGTTTATGCGCGCCGGAAGCGGCACGCCGACGCGCTAGCGCCCGAACTGCCCCAGCACCGTCCCCACCGCCTCCAGCCCCGCCTCGATCATGTGCTGCATATAGCTGCCCATCTGCGGCATCACCAGCATCAGCACCAGCAGCCCGCCCGACAGCGTCACCGGGAAGCCCACCGCGAAGATCGACAGTTGCGGCGAGGCGCGGTTGAGGATGCCCATGGCCAGGTTCAGGATCAGCAGGGCGGCGATCATCGGCAGCGCCAGCAGCAGGCCGGAAGCGAACACCATGCCGCCGGCGCGGGCTACGGCCATGGCGCCGCCCGCCGACAGCGGGGTGCCGCCGGGGTTGCCACCGATAGGCAGGCTGTTGAAGCTGTCGACCAGCGCGCCCAGCATCAGCAGGTGGCCGTCCAGCGCCAGGAACAGCAGCACCGCGATCAGGTTCAGGAAGCGCGACAGCACCATGGTCTGGCCGCCGGCGGCGCGGTCGAAGAAGGACGCGAACGACAGGCCCATCTGCAGGCCGATGATTTCGCCGGCCTGCTGCACGGTGGCGAACACCAGCCGCATGACGAAACCCGTGGCCAGACCGATGCCGACTTCATTGAGGATGACCAGCAGCCCGTCGAAGGAGTACACCGGCACCACCGGCAGCTGGGCGATGGTGGGCGAGACCACCATCGCGATCATTGCCGACAGGGCGATCTTGGCGCGCCGCGGGATGGTCGATTCACCGAACAGCGGCGCGGTGCCGATCAGCGCGAGGATGCGGAAAAAGGGCCACAGGAACGCCGCGAGCCAGCCGGAGAGCTGGTCTGCGGTGAACTCGATCACGGCAGGGAGTCAGCAGGCAAGGAAAGGGAAGTGTGGGCAAGGCGCGGCAACGGGGCCGCGCCCGCCGTCAGTGCGCCAGCGCGGGAATGCTCTGGAACACCTCGCGCATGTAGTCAACCATGGCGTTGATCATCCACGGGCCGGCCAGCACCATGGTGGCGAACAGCGCGATCAGCTTGGGGATGAAGCTCAGCGTCATCTCGTTGATCTGGGTCGCGGCCTGGAACAGGCTGACCACCAGGCCGGCGGCCAGCGCCACCAGCAGCAGCGGGGCGGCCAGCAGCAGGGTCATCTTCATCGCCTGGGTGGCGATGGTCATTACGGTCTCTGGGGTCATGGCTCTTGCGAAGAAAAGGCTGGCGCTGGCGCCAGGCGTCAGCTCATGAAGCTTTGCGCCAGCGAGCCCAGCAGCAGCTGCCAGCCGTCGACCAGCACGAACAGCATCAGCTTGAACGGCAGCGAGATGGTGGCCGGCGGCACCATCATCATGCCCATCGCCATCAGCACGCTGGCCACCACCAGGTCGATGATCAGGAACGGGATGAAGATGGTGAAGCCGATCTGGAACGCGGTCTTCAGTTCGCTGGTGACGAAGGCCGGCACCAGGATGCTGAGCGGAACTTCCTCCGGCCCCTGCATTTCCGGCGCCTTGGCCATCTGCGCGAACATGGCCAGGTCCTTCTCGCGGGTCTGGCGCAGCATGAAGGCCTTGAGCGGCTCGGCGGCCTTGGCCGCGGCGGCTTCGAGGCTGAGCTTGTTTTCGGACAGCGGCTTGTAGGCGTCGTTGTAGACGCGGTCGAACACCGGCGCCATCACGAAGAAGGTCAGGAACAGCGACAGCCCCACCAGCACCTGGTTGGGCGGCGAGGTGGCCGTGCCCAGCGCGTTGCGCAGCAGCCCCAGCACGATGATGACGCGGGTGAAGCCGGTCATCATCAGCATCGCCGCGGGCAGGAACGACAGCGAGGTCAGCAGCACCAGCGTCTGCACCGGCAGCGACCAGATCTGGCCGCCGCCCGGGGCAGGTTTGCTGATCACGCCGGGCAGCGCCTGGGCCCACGCTTGCGCGGGCGCGAGCGCGGCAAGGGCCAGCAGCAGCGCCAGCACGCACAGCCGGGCCAGCAGCGGCGAGGGCAGCAACGCGGACTGCTGCGAGGCCGGGCGCGCGGTGCGGCCTGCGCGCGGCAGCAATTGCCACGGCGTGGCGAGCGGGTATGTCATGATTTGAATTGGGCCTGCATCGAGCGCAGCAGCTTCTCGGCAAAGCTGCCGCCGGAAGACGGTTGCGACGGTCCGGCGGCGACATGCGCGCCGGTCTGGCCGGCGGCCAGGGACCCTGCCGCCATGGTGTGCAGCGGCCGGATTTCGCCTGGGCTGACGCCCAGCACCAGCCAGGTGTCGCCAACCTCGACCAGCACCAGGCGCTGGCGTGCGCCCAGCATGGTGCTGCCGACGACCTTCATCGCGCCGCCGGTGGCGTGGCGCACCAGGCCGGCACGCCGTGCCATCCAGGCCAGGCCCAGGATCAGCGCGATGATGGCGAACAGCCCCAGCCCGGCCTGCGCCAGGCTGGCCGCGCCGCCGATGGCGGGCGCGTGCGTGCCTTCGGCGGCAATTGCGGCGCCGGGAAGCGCGGCAAGCGCAGCCAGCCAGGCGCGGGTCGCGGCTGTCATTTGTTCAGCTTCCGGATGCGTTCGGACGGCGTGATGATGTCGGTCAGGCGGATGCCGAACTTGTCGTTGACCACCACCACTTCGCCTTGCGCGATCAGGTAGCCGTTGACCAGCACGTCCATCGGCTCGCCGGCCAGGCCGTCGAGCTCCACCACCGAGCCCTGCGCCAGCTGCAGCAGGTTCTTGATCGGCACCTTGGTGCGGCCCAGCTCCACCGTCAGTTGCACCGGGATATCGAGGATCATCTCGATATCGTTGCGGAAGCCGCTCGGCGCTTCCTTGGCCAGCGGCGGGAAGACCGTGGCGGCGGCGGGCGTGGCAGCCGTCGATGCCGGCGCGGCAGCGGCGGGGATCTCGGCGGAAGTGGCGCTGGTCTGCTCGGCCAGCGCGCTGGCCCAGTCGTCCATCGGGTCGACCGGCTTGTCCTCGATGCCGTCAGTCATAATCGGTGTCCTCGGTATCCAGGTGGGAATCGCCGTCCTGGTGATTGATCATTCGTTCTACCCGCAGCGCGTACTGGCCGTTCATGGTGCCGAAGCCGCATTGCATCACGGGCACGCCGTCCACCTTGCCGAACACCTTCTCGGGCAGCTCGATCGGCAGCACGTCGCCGGCGCGCATCGCCAGCACCTCGGCCACGGTGCTCTGCAGGTGCGCAAACTCGGCCACCAGCTCGACCTCGGCCGCGCGCAGCTGCGTCGACAGTTGCGTGACCCAGCCCTTGTCGACCTCTTTCTCGTCCTGCAGCGGATTCATCAGCAGGTCCTTGAGGGGCTCGATCATCGCGTACGGCAGGCATACGTGCAGCTGGCCGCCGACGGCGCCCAGTTCGATGTGGAAGGCGGTGGTCACCACGGCCTCGTTGTGCGTGGCGACGTTGGCAAACTTGGGGTGCATCTCCGAGCGGATGTACTCGGTCTCGATCGGATGCACGGTGCGCCAGGCATTGCCGTAGCTGGTCAGCGTCAGCTCCAGCATGCGCTGGATGATGCGTTGCTCGGTCTGGGTAAAGTCGCGGCCTTCCACGCGGGTGTGGAAGCGGCCGTCGCCGCCGAACAGGTTGTCGACCACCAGGAAGACCAGGTTGGGGTCATAGACGAACAGCGCGGTGCCGCGCAGCGGCTTCAGGTGGACCAGGTTGAGGTTGGTCGGCATCGGCAGGTTGCGCGCGAAATCGCCGAACTTCTCGATCCTGACGCTGCCCACGGAGATGTCCGCGCCGCGGCGGATGAAGTTGAACAGCGCCGTGCGCAGCGAGCGCGCGAAGCGCTCGTTGATGATTTCCAGCGTATGCAGGCGGCCGCGGATGATGCGTTCCTGCGTGGCCAGGTTGTAGGGGCGCACCCCGCCCTCGTCGGGCGCAGTCTCGCTGGCCTTGGGCGTATCGGCCTCGCCGGATACGCCCTTGAGCAGCTCGTCTACCTCGTCTTGCGAGAGGAACTTGTCGTAGGCCATCTAGTGTCCTGCCCCTTGTGCGGCGTTATGGATGAAACGTGCTGCCCTGGCTTGCGCTTACTGCACCACGAAAGAGGTGAACAGCACGTCCAGCACGTGTTGCGCCGGCAGGCCGCTGGCAAACGGCTTGCTGATGGTGTCGCGGATGTCGTCGGCCAGCTTGCGCTTGCCGTCGACGGTGGCCAGCTCGGCCGGCTGCCGCGCGGACAGCAACAGCAGGATGCGGCTGCGCGCCTCGGGCAGGTACTGGGCCAGGCGCGCCTGGGTGGCGGCGTCAGCCACCTTCAGCGACAGCCCGGTATGCAGGAAGCGGTCGCCGTCGTCGCTGCGCAGGTTGACGGTGAACGCGTCCAGCGGCACGAAAATCGGCGGCGGCACCACCGGAGCGGCGGGCGCAGCGGACGCCGCTGGCTGGCGGTTGCTCAGCACGCTGCCCAGCACGAAGCCTCCGGCACCCAGTGCCACCACCAGCACGCCGGCGCCGATCAGCAGCAGCCGGCCGCGCTTGCCTGTGTTGCCAGTCCGGGGAGAGGAAGCCGTGTTCGCCATGAGAAGCCTGTATCGGAATGCCTGCCATTCTTCCGGAATCGCAGGCCAGCAAAGGGCCGAAAAAAAGGGGGAAACCCTTTCAGCTTGGCCATTTGAGCGGAAAGGGAGCAGGCACGGCTACGCGAGCGGGCGCCTTTGTATTGCGCGCCTGCAGGCTGGTTAACGCAGCTTGGTCGGGGAACTTGAGGGCGGCGGGGCGGAGGATGGCGGGATGGCGCACCACATCGCCGGTCGGGATGGAAGTTATGGCCGGCCCGGCAGCGGCTCGCCGGTGCCCTGTCTTCCGCATTCCCTACTACGCTACTCGGGTAGCGGTCCATGCAAAAAAACAACACTTCCATTCGCCAAGCCATTGTTTTGAATGGATTTTTGTTCATCAACTCTTATATAAGATATAAAACATTTGACCCGGAAGCCGCTTCGGACTACAATCGCGACGTACCGAGTCCTTCAAAACCTAATGACTCAGCAGGTTCCCATGCTTGAAAACTATCGCGCACATGTGGCCGAGCGCGCCGCGCTTGGCATCCCCCCTCTGACCCTGACCGCCAAGCAGACGGCCGAGCTGATCGAACTGCTGAAGAACCCGCCCGCCGGCGAAGAACAGAACCTGGTGGAGCTGATCTCCAACCGCGTGCCCGCCGGCGTCGATGACGCCGCCAAGGTCAAGGCCTCGTACCTGGCCGCCGTGGCGCTGGGCAAGGAGAAGTGCGCGCTGATCTCGCGTGCCAAGGCTACCGAGCTGCTGGGCACCATGCTGGGCGGCTACAACATCTCGCCGCTGATCGAGCTGCTGGACGACGCCGAAGTCGGCACCGTCGCCGCCGACGCGCTGAAGAAGACCCTGCTGATGTTCGACGCCTTCCACGACGTGAAGGAGAAGGCCGACAAGGGCAACGCCAACGCCCGCGCCGTGCTGCAAAGCTGGGCCGACGCCGAATGGTTCACCAGCCGTCCGGAGGTGCCGCAAAGCCTGACCATCACCGTGTTCAAGGTGCCGGGCGAAACCAACACCGACGACCTGTCGCCGGCCCCGGACGCCACCACCCGCCCGGACATCCCGATGCACGCGCTGGCGATGCTGAAGAACAAGCGCGAAGGCGCGGCGTTCCAGCCGGAAGAAGACGGCAAGCGCGGCCCGGTCAAGTTCATCGAATCGCTGAAGGAAAAGGGCCACCTGGTTGCCTACGTGGGCGACGTGGTCGGTACGGGCTCCTCGCGCAAGTCCGCCACCAACTCGGTGCTGTGGTTCACCGGTGAAGACATCCCCTTCATCCCGAACAAGCGCTTCGGCGGCGTGTGCCTGGGCAACAAGATTGCCCCGATCTTCTACAACACCATGGAAGACGCCGGCGCGCTGCCGATCGAGCTGGACGTGTCGAAGATGGAAATGGGCGACGTGGTCGAGCTGCGCCCGTACGAAGGCAAGGCGCTGAAGAACGGTGAAGTGATCGCCGAATTCAAGGTCAAGTCCGACGTGCTGTTCGACGAAGTGCGCGCGGGCGGCCGCATTCCGCTGATCGTCGGCCGTGGCCTGACCGCCAAGGCGCGCGAGGCGCTGGGCCTGGCCCCGTCGACGCTGTTCCGCCTGCCGCAGAACCCGGCCGACACCGGCAAGGGTTTCACGCTGGCGCAGAAGATGGTCGGCCGCGCCTGCGGCCTGCAGGAAGGCAAGGGCATCCGCCCGGGCACCTATTGCGAACCGAAGATGACCTCGGTGGGCTCGCAGGACACCACCGGCCCGATGACCCGCGACGAGCTGAAGGACCTGGCCTGCCTGGGCTTCTCGGCCGACCTGGTGATGCAGTCG
>JABFVP010000472.1 GCA_013362725.1 Cupriavidus sp. | reverse complement strand
CGCAGCCTGGGATTTTAACCGGCGGCGCCCGTAGCCTGCAGGCGCCAGCCAGGCTGGGGACGCTCAGCGCAGTTGCTGCGCGGCCACGCCGGCTTGCAGCGCGGCGCCGGCCTTCTTCTGGCGCACCAGGTAGCTTACGCCGAGCACCGCCAGCCACACCGGGATCAGATACACCGAGATGCGCAGGCCTTCGGTCAGGTACATGACCACCAGGATGCCGGCCAGGAACACCAGGCAGAGGTAGTTGGTCAGCGGATAGCCCCAGCTCTGGAACGCCGTGGACTGGCCGGCGCGGCGCTTGTCGGCGCGGAACTTCAGGTGGATCAGGCTGATCATGGCCCAGTTGATGATCAGCGCCGACACCACCAGCCCCATCAGCAGCTCGAAGGCCTTGCCCGGCATGAAGTAGTTGATCACCACGCAGGCCGCGGTGGCCAGCGCCGAGAACGCCAGCGCCGTCAGCGGGATGCCGCGCTGGTTGACCTTGAGCAGTGCCTTGGGAGCATTACCCTGCTTGGCCAGGCCGTACAGCATGCGGCTGTTGCAGTACACGCCGCTGTTGTAGACCGACAGCGCTGCGGTCAGCACCACCACGTTCAGCACGTTGGCGACCCAGTTGCTGTTCAGCGCGTGGAAGATCAGCACGAACGGGCTGCCGCCGGTGACCACGTTCTCCCACGGGTACAGCGACAGCAGCACCGCCAGCGCGCCCACGTAGAAGATCAGGATGCGGTAGATCACCTGGTTGGTGGCCTTGGGGATGGTCTTTTCCGGCGAGTCCGCCTCGGCCGCGGTGATGCCAACCAGCTCCAGGCCGCCGAACGAGAACATGATCACCGCCATCGCCATCACCAGGCCGCCCATGCCGTTGGGGAAGAAGCCGCCGTGCTGCCACAGGTTGGCCACGCTGGCCTGCGGGCCGGCATCGCCGGACATCAGCAGGTAGCCGCCGAAGCCGATCATGCCGATGATCGCCGCGACCTTGATGATCGAGAACCAGAATTCCATCTCGCCGAAGGACTTCACGCTGGCCAGGTTGATCGCGTTGATGATGACGAAGAACGCCAGCGCCGAGACCCAGGTGGGAATTTCCGGCCACCAGTACTGCACGTAGATGCCGACCGCGGAAAGCTCCGCCATGCTCACCAGGATGTACAGCACCCAGTAGTTCCACCCCGACAGGAAGCCGGCGAAGTGGCCGCAGTACTTGTCGGCAAAGTAGCTGAACGAGCCGGCGACCGGCTCGTCCACCACCATCTCGCCGAGCTGGCGCATGATGAAGAAGGCGACGATGCCGGCGATGGCATAGCCCAGCAGGACCGAGGGCCCCGCCATCTTGATGGTCTGGGCGATGCCCAGGAAAAGTCCGGTGCCGATGGCGCCACCCAGGGCGATCAGCTGGATGTGCCGGTTCTTCAGCCCGCGCTTGAGCGAGCCGTCATTGTTGCTGGAATGCATGCAGTGTTTCCTCTACCCATTCTCATGGAATGCGGGCCCGCGTCTCTGGCTGTTGTCGGAGTCGGACGCTTGGGCCTGGGGGTCGTCGCCGGGCGCGGCAGGGTGTGCCGCGCGCGGCGTGCGCGTTGCCGGACCGGCGCGCCGTCGAAGGCGGCCGGTCAGACGGGGACGATGCCGGTCAGGCCTCGACCTTGAGCGTGCCGCGTTCGATCTGGTCGCGTTCCAGCGACTCGAACAGTGCCTTGAAGTTGCCTTCGCCGAAGCCTTCGTCGCCCTGGCGCTGGATGAACTCGAAGAACACCGGGCCGAGCGCGGTCTTGGAGAAGATCTGCAGCAGCAGACGGGGCTTGCCGCCTTCGGTTGTGCCGTCCAGCAGGATGCCGCGCGACTTCAGTTGCTCGACCGGCTGGCCGTGGCCGGGCAGGCGGGTGTCGAGCGCCTCGTAGTAGTAGTCGTTCGGCGCGGTCATCAGCGGCACGCCGGCCAGTTGCAGCCGGTCGATGACTTCGATCAGGTTGTCGGTCAGGAAGGCGATGTGCTGGATGCCCTCGCCGTTGAAGGCCATCAGGAACTCTTCGATCTGGCCGGCGCCCTTGGACGATTCCTCGTTCAGCGGAATGCGGATTTTACCATCCGGCGCGGTCATGGCCTTGGAGGCCAGGCCGGTGTATTCGCCCTGGATGTCGAAGTAGCGGATTTCGCGGAAGTTGAACAGCTTTTCGTAGAAGTTGGCCCAATAGGCCATGCGGCCACGGTAGACGTTGTGGGTCAGGTGGTCGATCAGCTTGAGGCCGTGGCCGACCGGGTGGCGGTCGACGCCCTCGATGAACTCGAAGTCGATGTCATAGATCGACTTGCCTTCCTCGAAGCGGTCGATCAGGTACAGCGGCGCGCCGCCGATGCCCTTGATCGCCGGCAGCCGCAGCTCCATCGGGCCGGTCGGGATCTCCACGGGCTGCGCGCCCAGTGCCAGCGCGCGGGCGTAGGCCTTGTGCGAATCCTTGACGCGGAAAGCCATGCCGCAGGCGCTCGGGCCGTGCTCGGCGGCAAAGTAGGCGGCGTGGCTGTGCGGCTCGCGGTTGACGATGAAGTTCACTTCGCCCTGGCGGTACAGCACCACGTCCTTGGAACGGTGCTTTGCCACCAGCGTGAAGCCCATCTGCTCGAACAGCGGCTCAAGCAGGTTGGGGGTGGGCGAGGCGAATTCCACGAATTCGAAGCCCATCAGCTGCATCGGATTGTCAAACAGGTCGGCCATGGCTTTCTCGGTAAGAACGTAGGGGCGGGAAATAATATTGTGGCTTCAGCACTTGCTTGCGCAGTCGCGCCGGGGCCAGCCGGCTCGGCACCAGACCCGTGACGGCACGGGTTTGCGGTGCGCTTGCTTGGGATGCAGTGTATATTCGGGGCGGCAAAATTGGATTTCGTAAAACAGGCAGGGAAACCCTAGATTATGAAATTTGATTGCTTGAAATCTTGAGATGAGGAAACCGAAGTGCAATCAATCGAGCTGGACCGCACCGATCGCCGCTTGCTCGGGGTGCTGCAGGAGCACGGGCGGGCATCCAACCTGGAACTGGCCGAGGCCATCGCGCTGTCGCCGGCGCAGACCTTGCGGCGCCACCGCCGGCTGGAAGAAGCCGGGCTGGTCAAGCGCTATGAGGCGCGGCTGGACGCCGCGGCGCTGGGCTTCGGCGTGGTCGCCTTTATCCACGTGACGATGGAGCGTGGGAATATCCGCGACCTGTCCAACTTCAAGCGGCTGGTGGCCGAACTGGCGCAAATCCAGGAGTGCTTCTCGGTGACGGGCGATATCGACTACGTGCTGAAAGTGGTCGCGCGCGACCTGAAATCGCTGTCGGATTTCCTGCTGGATACGCTGATGCGCATTCCGGGCGTCAGCGGCGTGAAGTCCAGCGTTTGCCTGGACGAGATCAAGTGCACCAGCGCGGTGCCGATGGAGCCCTGAAGCGGACCGGTCAGTCCTTGGGCAGATCGATGCGGTCGCACTGCACGTTCATCGCGCGGCAGACCGCACACCACGATGCCCGCGCGCGGGGCGCGGCCTCGCTTTGGGAACCGTCGCCGCTCACCGTGCCGGCAGACGGCGCCGGATCTTGCCCGTGGGCGAGGCCGGCTGGTGCAGGTTCCGCCGTCTTGGACGGCGGAGGCCGGCCGCCGCACGCCTGCGACACGGCGGCATCCAGGGCCTGCAGGCCCACCGGCTTGACCACCACGGCGTTCATGCCCGCCGCCAGCGCTGCGGCGTGATCGGCGGCCACGGCACTGGCGGTGCAGCCGACGATGGGCACGTGGCGGTGGGCGTCGCCGCGGACCCGCACCGCGCGCGTGAAGGCGAGGCCGTCCATCACCGGCATGGAGCAGTCGCACACGATCACGTCGAAGCTGCCGCGGTCCAGCGCGGCCAGGGCTTCGCGGCCATCGCATGCCGTGCTCACGCGGTGGCCCAGGTGTTCGAGCTGGCGCTGCAGCAGCAGCCGGTTGGGAGCGTGGTCATCGATTACCAGGACGCTGGCGTCGCGCCGCGGGCAACCGGCCAGGGGCGACGGCGGCGCAGGCTCGGCCGCCTG
>JABFVP010000105.1 GCA_013362725.1 Cupriavidus sp. | reverse complement strand
TAGGGCAGCTTCTTGTACAGCGCCAGGTTGGAAGTGATCGGGCCGGGAATGGTCATCAGCAGGGTGTAGCCGTCCGGCGCCGCCTTGGCGACATAGTCGGTGCCGATGATGCCGCCGGCGCCGCCCTTGTTCTCGACCACCACGGTCTTGCCCAACTGGCGCGACAGGCCGTCGCCGACGGCGCGCGCCAGCGTGTCGGTGAGGCCGCCGGGCGGATAGGCGACGATCAGGTGGATGGGCTTGGCCGGGTAGGCGCCCTGCGCCGGCGCGGTGACGGGCGCGACGGCGAGCGCCGCGGCGCCGAGCCAGGGCAGCGCGGCCTTCAGCAGCTTGCCTCGCACCCACGGCGAAAAACGGGCAACGGTGTTCATGATGGCGTGGTCTCCTGTTTATGCGATGTCACGGTTTGCCTGGCGCGGACGCCGTGCGCCCGTACGCTAGTCCAGCTTGATGCCGCGCGCCTGGATCAGCTTGCCCCATTTGCCGATCTCCCGGTCGATGAAGGCCGAGAACGCGCTGCCGCGCTCGGGATGCGGCTCGAGCCCCAGGCCAAGCAGCTTGTCGCGGATTGCCGCATCGGCCAGCACGGCCGACGCCTCGCGGTTGAGCCGCTCGGTGACGGCGGCCGGCGTGCCAGCCGGCGCGACCAGCCCGAACCAGCCGTAGCCGACCATGCCCGCATAGCCCTGTTCGGCGAAGGTTGGCGCCTCGGGATAGACCGGCGTACGCTGCTCCGACGCCACCGCCAGCACGCGCAGCTTGCCGGCCTTGATGAAGGGCAGCGCCGCGGTGATGGCGGTCAGGGTGGCGTCGGCGCGACCCGCCAACAGTTCGGTGTAGGCGGTGGCGTCGCCGCGGTAGTGGACGCTCAGCAGCTTGAACTTCCCCACCTGCCCGAACAGCTCGGCGGTCAGGTGCGGGCCCGAGCCCGCGCCCGGCGAAGCCACCGTCACGCCGTCGGGCTTCTCCCTGGCCATGCGCACGAAGTCGGCGACGGTGCGCGCCGGCGAGTTGGCATTGACGATCAGGAAGATCGGCCCCAGCACGCGCGGCCCCACCGCGACGAAGTCCTTGTGCACGTCGTAGCGCTGCGCGATGCCTGCGGCGGTGTTGATGGCGAAGGGCGCGGCGGCCCACAGCAGCGTGTAGCCGTCCGGTGCGGCATGCGCTACCTGCTCCGTGGCCAGGCGCGTGCCGGCGCCGGGCTTGTTCTCGACCACTACCTGCTGGCCAAGCTTGCCGCCCAGCGCCTCGGCGAGGATGCGCGCCGAGATGTCGTTGGAGCCGCCGGCGCCGTAGGGCGACACCAGCTTGACCGGCCGCGACGGATAGGTTTGCGCCTGCGCCGGGCCGGCCAGGCACAGCAGCGCCACGCCGGCCGTCAGCACGGCCCGGGCGAAGACTATGGTTGGCTTCATGATGCTTCCTTGATGCGGCGGATGGCCGGGTAGCGGAAGGTGCGTTCCAGGTGCGCGCTGCCGGGGACGTACAGGCGCAACGCCACGTAGAACGGTTCGGGCGGCGCGGGCAGCCAGTTGCCGGTATCGCCTTCGTCCGCCGGTGCGCGTGCCCCCAGCACGATGCGCAGGCTGCCGTCCGTCGCCGTGCGCAGATCCGGCGAGCGGTCGCCGAGCGAATAGCGCTGCAGCGGATTCTCCGCCAGCATGCAGTCCGATTTGCGGTACATGGTCAGCGACCAGAACGCGCCCGCCTGCGGCAAGCCTTGCACGGGGAAGACCAGTTCGTACTGGTGCGTGCCGTCCAGCGGCAGGCCGTCGGCATCGCAATCGGCCATCAGGTACATGGCTTCCTCGATGCCCAGCGCGCCGATGTAGTTGCGCGCCACCTCGGCGCGCAGCGCGTACTGCGTGCCGAACGAGGTGCGGATTTCCACCGGCAACGACCAGCCGCCGCCGAGCGCGGAAGCTTTGGGCGCGGCCAGCTCGGCATCGACGTGCGCCAGTGCCGCAGCCAGCGCAGTGCGTTGCGTCGGCGTCAGCGGCGTCGCGCTGCCGATGCCGGCGGCGGCGAAGCTTCGCACCAGGTCCGCCTCCGCGGCGGGCGGCGGGTTCTCGGCTAGCATGCGCTGGACGATGGCGGCGTAGCGGTCGGGATCGCCCGGGCGCTCGCCGGCGTGCATGCCGGCGTCGATCACGCTCGCGGCGCCGGTGCCGTCGGGCCGGCGCAGGCGGATGCCGTCCTGCAAGGCATGTGCGCCGGCCAGGTCGCCTTCGCCATCGGCCAGGATGCGGCCGATGATCCAGATCGCATCGGTGGGGCAGGGCAGCGGCGTGGCGCCGGCCGGCACTTCGCCGCGCCAGGCCGGCCCGTGCAGCAGCCAGGTGCCCCCTTGCGTGCCGGTGGTGCGGGTGCCGATGTAGCCGAACGGGTTGGTATAGGCGTCGAGCAGCCCGAGCACGTAGTAGCGGCCGTGGCAGTCCGGCACGTCGAGCAGCAGCGGGCCGCGCGACAGGTCGAGCCAGGCGTTGGTGTAGAGCGTGTCGTTGTTCGGCGTGACCACCTGCCGATGCTGCGGTCCGAGCAGTGCGCGCACGTGCGTGACGGTGTTGATCCAGCGCAGCGTGGAATCCGGGCCGTCGCCGGCAAAGGTGCCGGCGCTGTCGCGGCGCGGGCAGGTGGCGGCGCGCATGCGCGCCATTTCGTACAGCGGCAGCGTGTAGCGCACCGCGTCGCGGGCGAGCGCGTCGAGGGAACTGTCATGGGTTGCCATGGCGGGCTCCTTCAGGCGATGCGCCGCAGCGGCGGGATCACGTAGTCGCCGGCGATGAAGCCGTCGGTGGGGTGGTACAGGCGCAGGATCAGGTAGAACGGCGCGGCGGGTGCCGGCAGCCAGTTGTCCTGTGCCTGCTCGGGGCGCTGGTGCGAGATGGTCAGCGTGAGGCCTCCATCGGCATCGTATTGCAGCCCCGGGCTGCGGTCGCCGAGCGCATAGCGGCCGATCGCGTTGTCGGTGAAGAAGCGGTCGGCGCCGTAGAGCGAGACCGACCAGAACGCCTGCGCCGGCGGCAGGTGTCCGGCCGGGAAGTGCAGGGTGTAGGTGTGGCGGCCATGCAGCAGCTCGCCGTCGGCATCGTAGTCGGCGGCGGCGTAGACGGCTTCGTCGGCGCGCAGTGCGCCCAGGCCCTTCATCGCGGTCACGGCGCGCTGCATCCAGTCATCGCCATAGCGGCCCAGCAGCAGGCTGTAGGTCCAGCTCTTGCGCGCATGGCTGCGGGTATTGGCTTCGATCAGCGCCATGCCTTCGCGCCAGGCACGCACCAGGCCCTGCTGCACCGCGGGCCGCAGCGCGTCCACGTCGAGCGGCTCGCCCGCACGGATGCCGCACTTGCGCAGCAGCGACAGCAGGCCGGCCATGGAAGGCGCGGCCGGATATTCGCGCAGCGCGTTGAAGACGTTGGCGAAAAAGTCGAGCGCGGGCTCGCCGCCGTCCTGCCAGTCGCGCACGCAGGCGGGTTGCCGCGCGCTGCCGCCGCACAGGCGGAAGCCCTGCTCGAAGGCGCTGGCGGCGGGCAGGTCGTCGGTGCCGGTCACCAGCACGCGGCCCAGCAGCCAGACCAGCGACGTGGGGCATTGCACCACGTGCGCGCCGTCGGCGTGCTGGCCCGGGCCGGCCAGCACGATCTGGGCGCCTTCGGCGGGCACGTTGCGCGGGCCCAGGTTCTCGAAGTTGTTGGTCCAGGCGTCGAGCAGTTCGACCACGTAGTAGCGGCGCGCATCCGGCAGCGCGGGCACGTACAGCGTGACCGGGCCTTCGGCCAGGTTGACCCAGGCGCAGAAGTAGAGCAGGTCATTGGCCGGCGTGACGATGTCGCGGTCGCGGTGCGTCCACGGCTGGGTGCTGGCCGACAGCGTGTTGACCGGCGCACGCCCGTAGCCGGTGGCCTGTGCCACCGAGGTCTGCAGCCGGCAGGTGCGCAGGCTTTCGAACAGCGGGTAGGTGGCGAGCACCAGCGGCAATGCCGCCGCGGCGGTCAGCGCTTCCTGCGGGGTTTCGATGGGAGCGCCGGCAATGAAGGGCGCAGCGGGTTGGTTCATC
>JABFVP010000654.1 GCA_013362725.1 Cupriavidus sp. | reverse complement strand
ATCGCCCTGCCCGGCAGCAGCGGGCTGGACCTGATCCACAGGCTGCGCGAGCGCTCGGCGCAGGCACGCACGCTGGTGTTCAGCATGCACGACAGCGAGATGCTGGTGCACCGCGCGTTCGAGCTGGGCGCGCTGAGCTTCGTCTCCAAGAGCTGCGCGCCCGACAGCCTGATCGAGGCGGTGCACAGCGCGCTGGCCGGCCGGCGCTACCTCAGCCCCGGCTTGCCGCAGCACTGGCTGCACAGCGCGGCGCGGGCGCCGGCCTTCGCGCAGCTCACGCCGCGCGAGTTCGAGGTGTTCCGCCTGCTGTCGCGCGGCGAGTCGCCCGCCGAGTGCGCCCGGGTGCTGCACCTGAGCCCCAAGACCATTTCCAACCTGCAAAGCCAGATCAAGGAAAAGCTGGGCACCGGCACCAGCGCCGCCATGGCGCACCTGGCGATCAGCCACGGCCTGATCCCTCCTGGCAACACCTGAGCCACGCCGGGAATTCTTCCCTGTCGAATGCGCCTGCACACCGCTAACTTGGGCGGGCCATGCCGCACCTGCCCTACGCACCCACCGCCATCCGCCTGGCACCCGTCGCCGCGGCCGTCCTGCTCCTTTGCCACCTGCCGGCCGCGCGAAGCCAGGCGCCGGCCCGCGCCGGCGAGCTTCCGGCCATCGAGGTGATCGAGGCGGCGCCGCTGCCGGGCCTGGACCTGCCGCGCGACCAGATCCCGGGCAATGTGCAGACCGGCACCGCAGCCGAGATGGATCGCATGCACGCGCCCGACATCACCAACTTCATGTCGCGCGCCCTGGGCAGCGTGACAGTGACGGAAACCCAGGGCAACCCGTTCCAGCCCGACGTCAACTACCGCGGCTTCACCGCATCGCCCCTTCTCGGCACGCCGCAGGGGCTCTCGGTGTTCCTCGACGGTGTGCGCCTTAACCAGCCCTTCGGTGACGTGGTGAGCTGGGACTTGTTCCCGCGCAACGCGATCTCGTCGATCACGCTGGTGCCCGGCAGCAATCCATTGTTCGGCCTCAACACGCTGGGCGGCGCGCTGTCGGTCCACACCAAGGACGGCATCAACAACCCCGGCACGATGGTGGAAGTGCTGGCCGGCCAGTACGGGCGCGTGGGCGCCCAGTTCGAGACCGGCGGGCGCAACGCGGACAACGGCATGCACTGGTACGTGACCGCCAACGCCTATCACGAGGACGGCTGGCGGCCCTACTCGCCCTCGGACCTGCGCCAGCTGTTCGCCAAGGTGGGACGCACCACCCGAAACGGCGACGTGTCGCTGTCGATGGCGCTGGCCGACAACGACCTCACCGGCAACGGCGCTCAGGAAAGCGGCGCACTGCAGCGCGACTGGGGCAGCGTGCGCACCATTCCCGACGAGACGAAGAACAAGTCCCTCTTCCTCAACCTTGCCACCACACAGGCGATCAACGACAAGCTGAGCTTTTCCGGCAATGCCTACTACCGCGACATCAGGACCAACACCTTCAACGGCGACCTGAACGACGAATCGCTCGACCAGTCGGTCTACCAGCCCAATGCCGACGAACGCGCCGCGCTTGCCGAGGCCGGGTACAGCGGCTTTCCGACCAGCGGCGAGAACGCCGGCAACACCCCCTTCCCCAAGTGGCGCTGCATTGCCAACATCCTGCTCAACGCCGAACCCGGCGAGAAATGCAACGGCCTGATCAACGAGACGCAGACGAGGCAGAAGAACTACGGCCTGGCCGGCCAGTTCTCGTTCGACACCGTCACGGGGAGCATCGGCCACAAGCTGGTGGCCGGCGCGGCCTATGACGCAAGCAGGGTCAGCTTCAACCAGAGCGCGCAGTACGGCTACATCAACCCGGACCGCAGCATCGCCCCGGTGGCCGGCCCCGGTGCCTTTGCCGACGGCACGCAGGATTCGGAAGAAGCATTCGATGCGCGGGTGGACCTTTCCAGCCGCTCGCACACCGGCAGCTTCTACCTGAGCGACACCATGGCGCTGGGCGCCAACACGCACCTCACGCTCGCCGGCCGATACAACCGGACCTCGGTGCGCAACTCGGACGCCATCACGCCCGGCGGCGGCCCCGGCTCGCTCGATGGCAACCACACCTTCAGCCGCTTCAACCCGGCCATCGGCATCACCTGGGCGCCGAGCGAATCGGTCACCGTCTATGGCGGCGTCAACCAGGGCAGCCGGGCGCCGACGGCCATCGAACTGGGCTGCGCCGACCCGGCCAGCCCCTGCAAGCTGCCCAACTCGGTTGCCGGCGACCCGCCGCTCAAGCAGGTGGTCACCACCACCTTCGAGGCGGGCTTGCGCGGCGTGGTGGCCAGGCAGGTGGTCTGGAACTTCGGCGTGTTCCGCTCCGACAACAAGGACGACCTGCTCTTCGTCACCGACGACTCCAGCGGCTTCGGCTACTTCAAGAACTTCGGCAAGACCCGGCGCCAGGGCATCGAGATGGGCCTGCACGTCAAGCCCGCCGCCAACTGGACGGTGGGCGGCAACCTGAGCCTGCTCGATGCCACCTACCGCACCGCGGAAGTCGTGGGCGGAACCGGCAACAGCAGCAACAGCGCCGCGGCCGACGGCTTTCCGGGCACCGAGGGCAGCATCGAGATCCGGCCGGGCGACCGCATTCCGCTGCTGCCGCGCCAACTGCTCAAGCTGTATGCCGACTGGGAGCCCAACGCCCAATGGCGTGTCGGGCTGGACATGACCGCCGCGAGCGGCACCGCGGTGCGCGGCAACGAGAACGGCCAGAACGTGCCCGACGGCCTCTACTACACCGGCTCGGGGCGCACCGGCGGCTACGCGGTGTTCAACCTGGGCGTGGACTACAAGCCGCAGCCGGGCTGGAAGGTGTTCCTGCAGGTCACCAACCTGTTCGACCGCAAGTACGCCACGGCCGGCCAGTTGGGCGCCAACGGCTTCACCACCAACGGCAGCTACATTGCCCGCCCCTTGCCGGCCAATGCCAACGGCGACTACCCGGTGCCGCAGGCCACGCTCTACACACCCGGTGCACCGCGTACCGCGTGGGTGGGCCTGCGCTACAGCTTCAAGGGCAGTTGACGGCCGTCGCCTCGTCGTCATCATCCGGCTGATGAGCCGGAAAAGCCCAAGCAGCCTGACGACCGCCCCCTGCGGCACCTGGGTGTCGCCCATTACCCCAGAACTCGTTGCAACCGCCATGGTCGACCTGCTGGACGTACAGGTCGACGGCGCCGGCATCTACTGGATCGAAGGCCGGCCGCAGGAGGCCGGGCGGCACGTGCTGGTACGCCACCACGCTGCCGGCTCCAGCGGCGACGTGCTGCCGACCGGTTTTTCCGCGCGAACGCGCGTGCACGAGTACGGCGGCGCCGCGTACGCCGTTGCCGGCAAGACGATCTGCTTCAGCAGCTTTGCCGACCAGCGCCTGTACCGCCAGGACGGCGAAGGCAGCCCGCAGCCCCTGACGCCGCCCGGCTTTCGCTACGCGGACGGGCGCATCGACCCTTCGCGCAAGCTGTGGATCGGCGTGCGCGAAGATCACTCGGCGCCCGGCCAGGAGGCCATCAACACCATCGTGATGCTCGGCCTCGATTCGCCGGGGCCTGGCACCGTATTGGCCGGCGGTGCCGACTTCTATTCGACGCCGCGGCTGAGTCCTGACGGCCGTCAGCTGGCCTGGCTGTGCTGGAACCACCCCGACATGCCCTGGACCAGCACGCAGCTGTGGGTAGCGGATTTCGATGGCACTGGCTTGCGCAACGCCAGGCAGCTTGCAGGCGGCCCCGGCGAATCGGTGTTCCAGCCCGAATGGTCGCCCCAGGGCGTGCTCCATTTCGCGTCCGACCGCTCGGGCTGGTGGAACATCCACCGGCTGGATGCCCATGGCGCGGCCGTCAACGTGTGCCCCCGCCCCGCCGAATTCGGCCGGCCGCAGTGGAAGCTGGGCATGTCCACCTACGCCTTTCTCCCCGGCGGGGAAATCGTCTGCACGTACATCGACGGCGGCATGGGCAAGCTGGCGCTGCTCGATCCTCCGAGCGGCGAGCTCAAGCCCTTTGATCTTC
>JABFVP010000164.1 GCA_013362725.1 Cupriavidus sp. | reverse complement strand
TGAGGCGCTGCCCTCTCCCCCGCCCCTCTCCCAGAGGGAGAGGGGAGAAACCAATCGGGATTGGTCCGACCTCAGCTCTTCGAGCACCCCGGCGTAATCCCCTTCTCCTTCGCGTACTGCGCCGCGGTGGCCTTGAACAGCGGGTGGATCAGGCTCTTGTTGCCTTCGATCCAGTCCGACACCACCACCCACTTGCTGCCGTCCCACTGCTGGATCTTGACCTTGCCCGAGCCCTCGTGGTTCTCGCAGCTGGTCTTGATCTCCGGCAGCAGGCCGGTGGCGCCCAGCTGCTGCAGCCGGGCGTTGGTCAGGTTCAGGTTCTCGAAGGCCCAGCGCATCTGCTCGCCGGTCATGGGCTTGCCCTTGCCGAACTTGGCCTGCGCCACTCGCACCGCTTCCACCGTCACCACCGCCGCCGACACGCCGCGGTTGTACAGCACCGAACCCACCTTGTTCTTGTCCTGCATATTGCCCTTGCCGGCGCCATAGACCACCTTCTCGATGTCGGCGATCAGCGGCACGCTCTTGCCGGCAACGTTCCAGGTCGCGCTCATGTAGCCCTTGGAGGCATCGCCGGCCGGCACCGTGTCTTCCTCGGAGCCCGCCCACCAGGAGCCGATCATCTTGTCGCGCGGGAAGCCCACCTTCTGCGCCGCCTTCAGCGCGGTCTGGTTCATCACGCCCCAGCCCCAGAAGATCACGTAGTCAGGGTTCTCCTGGCGGATCTTCAGCCACTGCGCGCCCTGCTCGTTGCCGGGGTGCGCCACCGGGATCTCGACGAGGTTGAACTTGTTGAGCCTGGCCTCGGCCTGCAGCGCCACGATCGGCTCCTTGCCGTAGGCCGAGTCGTGGTACAGGTAGACGATCTTCTTGCCCGCCAGCGAGCCGCCGCTCTTGCTGGCCAGGTACTTGACGATGGCCGAGACCTGCATCTGGTAGGTGGTCACCAGCGGGAACGCGTACGGGAACACCGAGCCGTCGACCGCGTCGGTGCGGCCGTAGCCCATCATCACCAGCGGCACCTTGTCGGCCGCGGTCTTGTCGACCAGCGCGTACGAGATGCCGGTCGACATCGCGTGGTACGCCGTGCCCTTGGTGGTGGCGTTCTTGGACTTCAGCCGCTCATAGCACTCCACGCCCTTGGCGTTGTTGTACTCGGTCTCGCATTCTTCCCAGCTCAGCTTGACGCCGTTGACGCCGCCGTCCTTCAGGTTGACGTAGTTGAGATAGTCGATGAAGCCGCCATACCAGGACTGCCCGTTGGCGCCATAGGGTCCCACGCGATAGCTCGGCAGCGCGATGAACTGCTCGCTGCTTTGCGCCAGTGCCGGCACCGCCGGTGCCAGCAGTGCAGCCGCGGCGCTGACCACCAGGGCGGCGCGTTGCACGTTGCGGATCAGGTTGGTCATGACAGTCTCCTTCGCCCTCGGTCGAGCGTTTCGTTATACGTCTGCTTCAATACTTCAGTCAGGAACTGCGATCAGGCAAAAACACCCGCTCCGTCAGTGCGGGAACGGCCACAGCCTCAGCTTCTCCTTGGCGATCTGCCACAGCCGGGCCAGCCCGTGCGGCTCGACGATCAGGAAGAAGATGATCAGCCCGCCGAACACCATCAGCTGGATGTGCGACACGGTGGCATTGGTAAAGGGCAGGTGCAGCAGCGCTGCCAGCGGCGGCAGCACGTTGTCCAGCAAGATCGGCAGCAGCAGGATGAAGGCAGCGCCCAGGAACGAGCCCATGATGCTGCCCACGCCGCCGATGATGATCATGAACAGCACGCGGAACGACAGGTCCAGCGAGAACCCGTCCGGCTCGACCGAGCCCAGGTAGCAGAACGCATACAGCGCACCGGCCACGCCGCAGTAGAACGAGCTGACCGCGAACGCCAGCAGCTTGGTGCGCATCAGCGGGATGCCGATGACCTCGGCCGCCACGTCCATGTCGCGCACCGACATCCAGGCGCGGCCGGTGGCCGAGCGCACCATGTTCTTGGCCGCCAGCGCCAGCACCGTGACGATGGCCAGCACGAACAGGTACTTCTTCACCGGGGTGTCGATGGCGTAGCCGAACAGGTCCAGCCGCTGCGCCGTGATCACGCCCGACGAGCTGTTGTTGGAGAACCAGGGGAACTTGGTCAGTGCCCACACCACGAAGAACTGCGCCGCCAGCGTCGCCACCGCCAGGTAGAAGCCCTTGATGCGCAGCGACGGCAGCCCGAACGCCACCCCCACCAGCGCCGCCGACAGGCCCGCCAGGATAAAGGTCAGCAGCACCGGCATGCCTTCGATGCGCAACTGGAAGTTGTAGGCCGCATACGCGCCCACCGCCATGAAGGCCGCGGTGCCCAGCGACAGCTGGCCGGCATAGCCGGTCAGGATATTCAGTCCCAGCGCCGCCAGCGAAAAGATCAGGAACGGGATCAGGATGGCCGAGAACCAGTATTCCGAGCCGACGAACGGGATCGCCACGAAGGCGACCGCCATCAGCACCGCAAAGCCGATGCGGTCCTGGCGGATCGGGAAGATCTGGCTGTCGGCAACGTAGCTGGTCTTGAACTGGCCGGCCTCACGATAAAACATGGCAACTCTCCTGTGCGAAGTCGGTCAGACGCGATCAATATGTTTCTCGCCGAACAGCCCCTCTGGCCGCACCAGCAGGAACAACAGCGCAAACACATACGGGAACCACCCCTCGATGCCGCCGAAGTTACCGCCGAACATCGACTGGAACACCGGCGGGATATAGATCTCGGCCAGCTTCTCCGACGCGCCGATGATCAGCCCGCCGACGATGGCGCCGGGCACCGAGGTAAAGCCGCCCAGGATCAGCACCGGCAACGCCTTCAGCGCGGTCAGCGTCAGCGCGAACTGCACGCCGTTGCGAGAGCCCCACAGCATGCCGGCCACCAGCGCGACGAAGCCGGCCACGCCCCAGACGATGGCCCAGATGTTCTGCAGCGGGATGCCCAGCGACAGCGCGGCCTGGTGGTCGTCGGCCACCGCGCGCAGCGCGCGCCCGACCTTGGTGTACTGGAAGAACAGCGCCAGCGATCCCACCAGCACGCCCGCGATGGCGGCCGCCGCGAGGTCGAACTTGGACAGCACGATATTGAAATTGGTCAGGATGGCCTCGATCGGCTCGTCGACAATGCCCAGGTTGATCGGGCGCACTTCATTGCCGAACAAGAGCGGCCCCAGCCCTTCCAGGAAGAACGACAGCCCGATGGTCGCCATGAACAGCGTGATCGGCGGCTGGTTGACCAGCTTGCGCAGCACGAAGCGCTCGGTGCTCATGCCGACCAGGATCATCACCACGAAGGCGCCGATCACCGCGGCCCACATCGGCATGCCCTTGTCCATCAGCCCCACCACCGCCAGCGCGGCAAAGTAGACCATCGCGCCCTGGGCAAAGTTGAACACGCCCGAGGCCTTGTAGATCAGCACGAAGCCCAGCGCCACCAGCGAGTACATCAGGCCGGACAGCAGGCCGCCGAGCAGGATTTCAAAGAAGAACGTCATGGTTTGCCTTTGCTTGCTTACACGTCAGCATTGCCCTGGTGTTCCTCCCCTCGCCCGCTTGCGGGAGAGGGGTCGGGGGAGAGGGCCGGAACCTCAACGAAGTGACGCGCGTCGATATTGCCGGCGCCTGCCCTCTCCCCCTGCCCCTCTCCCGCGCGCGGGAGAGGGGAGCACACCCGCGCTCAATGCGAAGTTCCGAGGTATGCCTTGATCACATCCGGGTTGCCCTTGACCTCCTCCGGCGTGCCGTCGCCGATCTTCTTGCCATAGTCCAGCACCACCACCCGGTCGGAGATATCCATCACCACGCCCATGTCATGCTCGATCAGCACGATGGTGGTGCCGAACTGCCGGTTCACATCGAGGATGAAGCGGCACATGTCCTGCTTCTCTTCCACGTTCATGCCTGCCATCGGTTCGTCGAGCAGCAGCATCGACGGCTCGGCGGCGAGCGCGCGCGCCAGCTCGACGCGCTTCTGCAGGCCATACGGCAGGCGTCCCACCGGCGTCTTGCGGATCGACTGGATTTCCAGGAAGTCGATCACTTCCTCCACCTTCTGCCGGTGCCGCATCTCCTCGTTGCGCGCCGGGCCCCACCACAGCGCATGCGCGAGCCACGAGGTGCGGAACTGCGTGTTGCGGCCGGTCATGATGTTGTCCAGCACCGTCATGCCCTTGAACAGCGCGATGTTCTGGAACGTGCGCGCAATGCCCTGGCGCGCCGCGGCGGTCGGGTGCATCTGCTTGCGCTCCTCGCCGCGGAACACGATGCGGCCCTGCTGCGGGTGGTAGACGCCATTGATCACGTTCAGCATCGAACTCTTGCCGGCGCCGTTCGGGCCGATGATGGCGCGCACCTCGTGCTCGCACACGTCGAACGAGATATCGGTCAGCGCCTTGACCCCGCCGAACGACAGCGAGATATGCTGCAGGTCGAGGATCACCTCGCCGCCGGTGCGCGCCTGCGCGCCGGTGCGCTGCGCATGGCGCGTGCCGGGATGCACGCCGCTGTCATTCGCCAGCCCCGCGGGGGGCAGCGGTCCTGCCGGCGCCATCGCCCCGCCACCGCCGGCGCCGCTTGCATCGGTGCGTGCCGCCGCGCTCCATTCGCGCTCGCCGGCGCCTTGCCAGGCCACTTGTGTCATGTTGCTGCCTCCACCTGTGCTGTTATGGCGCTTATGCCGCGCGCGCCGCTACCGGCAGCCGCCTGGCATCGACCAGCTTCAGCGTGGCCGACACGCTGCCCTCGCGCCCGTCTTCGAACTTGACGCGCGTCTCGATGAACTGCTCGGACTTGCCCGCATAGAGCGCGTCGACCAGCACGCCGTACTTTTCCGCGATAAAGCCGCGCCGTACCTTGCGCGTGCGGGTCAGCTCGTCGTCGTCCGGGTCCAGCTCCTTGTGCAGCACCAGGAAGCGCGCCACCTGCGACCCCGCCAGCATCGGGTCGTTGGCCAGGTCCGCATTCACCTGGTTCACGCACTCGCCGATCATCTCCAGCACGTCCGGCTGTGCGGCCAGGTCGACGTAGCCCGCGTACGGCAGGTGGCGGCGCTCGGCCCAGTTGCCGACCGCCTCGAAGTCGATGTTGATAAAGGCGCAGACCCGGTCGCGGCCGTTGCCGAAGGCCACCGCCTCCTTGATGTACGGGAAGAACTTCAGCTTGTTCTCGATGTACTTGGGCGCGAACATCGAGCCATCGGCCAGCTTGCCCACGTCCTTGGCGCGGTCGATGATCTTCAGGTGGCCGTCGGCGTCGATCACGCCGGCGTCGCCGGTCATGAAGTAGCCCTCGTCGTTGATGGCCTCGCGCGTGGCATCGTCGCGCTTGTAGTAGGACTTGAGCAGGCCCACGCCGCGCACCAGCACCTCGCCGTTGTCGGCGATGCGGATTTCCATGCCCGGCGCGGCCGGCCCCACGGAGTCGAACTTGACCTTGCCGTCGGGCTGCAGGCACACATAGGCACAGGTCTCGGTCTGGCCGTAGAACTGCTTCAGGTTCACGCCGATCGAGCGATAGAAGCGGAACAGGTCCGGGCCGATCGCCTCGCCCGCGGTGTAGGCCACGCGGATGCGGCTCATGCCCAGCACATTGCGCAGCGGGCCGTAGACCAGCGCCTCGCCCAACGCATAGCGCGCGCGCTCGGCGAGCGATACCGGCTGGCCGTCCAGGATGGCGGTGCCGCAGCGGCGCGCCACGTCCATGGCCCAGTGGAACAGCTTGCGCTTGATCCAGCCGGCATCCTCCATGCGGATCATCACCTGCGTCAGCAGCCCTTCATAGATGCGCGGCGGCGCGAAGTAGTAGGTAGGTCCGATCTCGCGCAGGTCGGTCATCACCGTTTCGCGCGATTCCGGGCAGTTCACCGTGAAGCCCGCCACCATCGCCTGCGCATACGAGAACAGGTTGTCGCCGACCCACGCCATCGGCAGGTAGGACAGCACGTCGTCGTCGGCGCTGAGCTTGTCGAAGGCGCAGCCGTTGCGCGCCGAGCCGATCAGGCCCTGGTGCGAATGGCACACGCCCTTGGGCTTGCCGGTGGTGCCGGACGTATAGAGGATGATCGCGGTGTCGTCGGGCTGCCCGGCGGCGATGGCCTCGTCATAGAAACCCGGGTGGGCCTGGTCGAACTCGCGCCCCAGTTCCTGCAGTCGGTCATATGACATCAGCGAAGGATGGTCGTAGTCGAGCAGGCCGCGCGGGTCTTCGAAGATGACGTGGCGCACGGCGCGGCCGGATTCGGCCAGCTGCGCTTCGACTTCGAGCAGCTTGTCGATCTGCTCCTGGTCCTCGACGATGGCGAACTCGATCTCCGCATCGTTGAGCACGTAGACCATCTCGTTGGCGATGGCGTCCTGGTACAGCGGCACCGGCACGCCGCCCAAGGCCTGCGCCGCGGTCATGGCCCAGTACAGGCGCGGACGGTTGTCGCCCACCACTGCCAGGTTCATGCCACGCTTGAAGCCGAGCGCGGCCAGACCACATGCCAGCGCCCTCACCTGCTGCGCCGCCTGGGCCCAGCTGTATGTCTGCCAGATGCCGAGATCCTTCTCGCGATACGCCGGATGCTCCGGCCGCTGCTGGGCGTGCGCCAGCAGCCATCGCGGGAAGGTCGTCGCCGACGATTCCTGCATCGCTGTCTCCTGTCCCTCCGGCGTGGGGGTCCACGCCCGGTGTCAAGCGCCGGTCCGGTCGTTATACTTGGCTTGCTTTGCCCGGCGGCATCTGCCGCATCGCATCAAGCCCGTCTGTGCCTTGTGTTCAGGGGTCGGGAGAAGCGTCTTCTGCCTTCCCGGCGTGCCCCCGGTGGCACCCGCGGTTCCGTTGTGATCGTACGATAGCCCATGCCAACACCCCCGGTTGTCACGCCGGTGACAATTCCGGGTTAATCCCTACCGGAGCTTTTCGCGAGGCCATGCTGAACGATTTTGTCGACCGCTGCGTGTGGGCAGCAGACCTGAGTCCGGAGCAGCGCGAGCGCGTGCGCCGCGCCATGTTCGTGCACGAGTACAGCCAGGGCGACTACGTCTGCCACAAGGGCGACAAGGCCGAGCACTGGCTGGGCGTGCTCGAAGGAATCGTCAAGATCACCACGGTATCGCCGTCGGGCAAATCGGTCACCTTCACCGGCGTGCCCACCGGCGGCTGGTTCGGCGAAGGCGCGGTGCTGAAGTCCGAGATCCGCAAGTACGACGTGATGGCGCTGCGCCGCTCGACCATCGCCTTCCTGCCGCGCGACACTTTTCAGTGGCTGCTGGATACCAGCCTGCCGTTCACGCGCTTCCTGCTGACGCAGTTCAACGAGCGCCTGGGGCAGTTCATTGCGGCGGTGGAATATGAACGGCTGCTCGACATCGATTCGCGCGTGGCGCGCGCGGTGTCGTCGCTTTTCAACGAGCACCTGTATCCGGGCATCGGCAAGACGCTGGAAATCTCGCAGGAAGAAATCGGCCTGCTCGCCGGCATCTCGCGCCAGCGCGCCAACCAGGCGCTGAAGGTGCTGGAACAGCAGGGGCTGGTGCGGGTGGACTACGGCGTGATCGAGGTGCTGGACCTCGACGGACTGCGGCAGTACGGGGAGTAAGGTGGGAAATAAGGTGGCCGGCGCCATCGACGCCGAGACCCTGCGGGCGTATCGCGAAACGCACTACCGGGTGCTGGGCGACATGCCGATGACCTTGCGCATCGACCAGCCCAGTACAGCGCTGGCCGCGCTGCACCGCGCATTGGGCGTGGACTGCAGCGCCTTCATCACCGCTGCCAATCCCTTCAGCCAGCGCTGCGACGACACAGCAAACGCGCGCCGGCAACAGGCACTGGCGCAGGATCTCCACGCACTGGGGCTGTGCGCGATCGAAGCCGCTGGCGAGCATCCCGACAACGGCTGGCCGGCAGAACCGAGCTTCCTGGTGCCCGGGCTGTCGCTGGCCGAGGCGCAGGCGCTGGGCCAGGCATACCAGCAGAACGCCGTCGTGTGGAGCGGCGCCGACGCGGTGCCGCGACTGGTGCTGTTGCGCTGAGTATTGCAACCGGTCGCCCCCCCGAATTGGCAACAGCACCACGGTCTTTCACTAACCGTTGTGTGCTCCCTCTCCCGCTCGCGGGAGAGGGCTGGGGTGAGGGGCAGGCTTCGCCACGAAGTCAGACCGGTGGTATGCCGCCGCCTGCCCTCAGCCCCTGCCCCTCTCCCGCAGACGGGAGAGGCGAGCAAACCGCCAGCACTCAGTGGCCGTGGCCATGGTGTCCGTGGCGCCCATGGTGGCGATAGTGGTGATGCCGGTAATGGTGATGCCGGCCGCGCCATTCATGCCGCCCATACCAGCGCCGGCCATCCCAGTAACGGTCGCCATGCCAGCCGTGATAGCGCGGCGCGTACACCACGGGCGGCGGCGGCGCCACATAGACCGGCGCCGGCGCGGCATAGACCGGTGCGCCGACATGCACCCCCACATCGACATGCGCCATCGCCGAACGCGCCGCCAGCAGGGACATGACGCCAGCGAGCAGCGCTGCAAAAAGAACCGGGTGAGCCATGATGCGGTGTTGTCGTAAACGGAATGGGTGCACTCTACCGCGCATTCGTGTTACCGGATGCGGCGGATTGTTTCGGTATATAACGCGGTGTAAGCGGGATTGAGCGGCCCGTGAGCAGGGACCTGAAACGGCAGCGGCCGCCCCCAGGCGGCCGCCGGTCGGTGCGGCAAAGCCGGCCCGATTTACTTGCTATACACGTACACCCCACGCCCCGTCTTGCGCCCCAGGTAGCCCGCGGCCACCATCTCGCGCATCAGCATCGCCGGACGGTACTTCGGATCGGCGAACTCGGTGTACAGCACTTCCATCACCGCCAGCATGGTGTCCAGCCCGATCATGTCGGCCAGCGCCAGCGGGCCGATCGGATGGTTGCAGCCCAGCTTCATGCCCTCGTCGATCTCTTCGGGCGACGCGAGGCCTTCGCCCAGCACGCAGAAGGCCTCGTTGATCATCGGGCACAGGATGCGGTTGACGACGAAGCCCGGGCTGTTCTTGACCGTGATCGGGTACTTGCCCAGTTCCTTCGCCAGCGCTTCGACGGCGGCGTGGGTGGCGTCGCTGGTCTGCAGGCCGCGGATCAGTTCGACCAGCGCCATCACCGGCACCGGGTTGAAGAAGTGCATGCCAATAAAGCGGTCGGCGCGCGCGGTCACGGCGGCGAGCTTGGTGATCGAGATCGACGACGTGTTCGACGCGATGATGACGTTGTCGCCGACGATGCCGTCGATCTGCTTGAGGATCTTGACCTTGAGGTCGTAGTTCTCGGTGGCGGCCTCGATCACGATGTCGGTGGCCTTGAGATCGTCATACGACGTGCTGCCTTTGATGCGCGCCAGCGCGTCGGCCTTCTGCGCCTCGGTCAGCTTTTCCTTCTTGATCAGCCGGTCCAGGCTGCCCGCCACGGTGGCTACGCCCTTCTGTACCGCGGCGTCGCTGATGTCGACCATCACCACGTTAAGACCCACCACTGCGCAGGCCTGGGCGATGCCATTGCCCATGGTGCCGGCACCGACGATGCCTACAGTCTTGATTGCCATCTTGTCTTCCTCTGCTTGCTTGGTTGAATGCTTGGATGCGTGGTTCAGGGCGCCTGCTCGCGCAGCGCGGCGATGATGCGCTCGGCATGTCCCTGGAGCACTTCCGGCTCCTGCATGTCGCGCGCGTGGCCGCGCAGCGACTGGTCGTTGTAGCGCGGCACGATGTGGAAATGGACGTGCGGCACGGTCTGGCCCGCCGCGGCGCCGTTGAACTGGCCGATCGAGATGCCGTCGGGGTTGAAGGCCGCGCGCACCGCGCGCGCCACGCGCTGGGTGGCGACGATGGCGGCCTGGGCGCCGCGCTCCGACAGGTCGAACAGGTTGACCGCGGCTTCCTTGGGCACCACCAGCGTATGGCCGTCGGCCTGCGGCATGATGTCCATGAAGGCAATGGTGTCGTCGTCCTCGTACACCTTGATACACGGCATTTCGCCGCGCAGGATCTTGGCAAAGATGTTGTTCGGGCTGTACTGGGTGTCCATGGTCTTGTGTTGCGGTGGTCTCGGGATTTGTTGCCGCCGGGCGCCGGGTTGTCGGCTTGCCTGCGATGACGGTGCGGCGCAGCATCCGAGTGTAACGCAGGGCGGCCCTTCACCGCGGCCGCCCTGCGCGATTACCGGTCAGCGCGTGGACCGGGGTCTACATATTGCGCCGGTACTGCCCGCCGACCTCGAACAGCGCATGCGTGATCTGGCCCAGCGAGCAAACCCGTACCGCGTCCATCAGCACCGCGAACACGTTCTGGTTGTCTATCACCGCCTGGCGCAGCCGCTGCAGCATCGCCGGCGCTTCGTCGGCATGCGTCTGCTGGAATGCCTGCAATCGGTCGAGCTGGCTCTGCTTCTCGGCCTCGCTCGAACGCGCCAGCTCCAGCTTTTGCGGCACCGGGTCGCCGTCCGGATTGCGGAAGGTGTTCACGCCGATCAGCGGCAGCGTGCCATCGTGCTTGAGCTGCTCGTAGTAGAGCGATTCCTCCTGGATCTTGCCGCGCTGGTAGCCGGTCTCCATCGCGCCCAGCACGCCGCCGCGCTCGGCGATGCGCTCGAACTCCTGCAGCACCGCCTCTTCCACCAGGTCGGTCAGCTCCTCGATCAGGAAGCTGCCCTGGTTGGGGTTCTCGCACCTGGCCACGCCCCATTCGCGGTTGATGATCAGCTGGATCGCCAGCGCGCGGCGCACCGATTCGCCGGTGGGCGTGGTGATGGCCTCGTCATAGGCGTTGGTGTGCAGCGAATTGCAGTTGTCGTAGATCGCGATCAGCGCCTGCAGCGTGGTGCGGATATCGTTGAAGTCGATCTCCTGCGCATGCAGCGAGCGGCCCGAGGTCTGGATGTGGTACTTCAGCTTCTGGCTGCGCTCGTTGGCGCCGTACTTGTCGCGCATGGTCACGGCCCAGATGCGGCGCGCGACGCGGCCGAGCACGCTGTATTCCGGGTCCATGCCGTTGGAGAAGAAGAACGACAGGTTGGGCGCGAAATCGTCGATATGCATGCCGCGCGCCAGGTAGGCCTCCACATAGGTGAAGCCGTTGGACAGCGTGAACGCCAGCTGCGAGATCGGATTGGCACCGGCCTCGGCGATGTGGTAGCCCGAGATCGACACCGAATAGAAGTTGCGCACCTGGTGGTGCACGAAGTACTCCTGGATATCGCCCATCACCTTGAGCGAGAACTCGGTGGAGAAGATGCAGGTGTTCTGGCCCTGGTCTTCCTTGAGGATATCGGCCTGAACCGTGCCGCGCACGTTCTGCAGCACCCAGGCGCGGATCTTGGCCTCTTCGTCGGCGGTGGGATCGCGGCCGTTGTCGGCGCGGAACTTGTCGAGCTGCTGGTCGATGGCGGTGTTCATGAACATCGCCAGGATGGTCGGCGCCGGGCCGTTAATGGTCATCGACACCGAGGTGCTCGGGCTGGTCAGGTCGAAGCCGTCGTACAGCACCTTCATGTCGTCGAGCGTGGCGATCGACACGCCCGAGTTGCCGACCTTGCCGTAGATATCGGGGCGCACGTGCGGGTCTTCGCCGTACAGCGTGACCGAGTCGAACGCGGTCGACAGGCGCTTGGCCTCCATGCCCTGGGACACCAGCTTGAAGCGCCGGTTGGTGCGGAAGGCATCGCCCTCGCCGGCGAACATGCGCGTCGGGTCTTCGTTCTCGCGCTTGAAGGCGAACACGCCGGCGGTGTACGGGAAGCTGCCGGGCACGTTCTCGCGCATCAGCCACTTCAGCACCTCGCCGTCGTCGTCGAAGCGCGGCAGCACCACCTTGCGCACCTTGGTGCCCGACAGCGTGGTGGTGACCAGCCCGGTGCGGATCTCCTTGTCGCGGATCTTCACCACGTATTCGTCGCCGCTGTAGGCCTCGCGCATCTGCGGCCACATCGCCAGCAGCTTGCGTTCGACCTGGCCGAGGGCGTTGTCGCGTTCGGCGGCGAGTGCATCGAGTGCGGAGCCATCGCCCTGCGCGGCCTGCAGCATGCGGCTCGATTCGCGCAACTGCTGGCGCTCGCGCGCGATGCGGCTCTGCTCGGCCACGCGGCGGTGGTAGGCACGCACGGTGTCGGCCAGCTCGGCCAGGTAGCGGCTGCGCGCGGGCGGCACGATCACGTTCTGGCCAGTCGAGATGCGCCCCGCCAGGACCGGCAGCATGCCCGCCTGCACCTTCAGGCCGTGTCCGGCCAGCGCCTCGCGCAGGCCCTGGTACAGCATGGTGACGCCATCGTCGTTGAAGCGCGATGCCTGGGTGCCGTACACCGGCATATCCTCGGGCTTGCCGTGCCATTGCTCGCGGTTGCGCTGCACCTGCTTGGCCACGTCGCGCCAGGCGTCCTGCGCGCCCTTGCGGTCGAACTTGTTGATGGCGACGAAGTCGGCAAAGTCGAGCATGTCGATCTTCTCGAGCTGGCTGGCGGCGCCGAACTCGGGCGTCATCACGTACAGCGACAGGTCCACGTGCGGCACGATGGCGGCGTCGCCCTGGCCGATGCCGGAGGTCTCGACGATCACCAGGTCGAAGCCCGCCACCTTGCACGCGGCGATCGCGTCGGGCAGCGCCTGCGAGATCTCGGAGCCCGCCTCGCGCGTCGCCATCGAGCGCATGAAGATGTTCGGGTGGTTGATCGCGTTCATGCGGATGCGGTCGCCCAGCAGCGCGCCGCCAGACTTGCGCCGCGACGGGTCGATCGAGATCACGGCGATCGACAGCGCATCCTGCTGGTCCAACCGGAAGCGGCGGATCAGCTCGTCGGTCAGCGACGACTTGCCGGCGCCGCCGGTGCCGGTGATGCCGAGCACGGGAATCGATGCCTGCTGCGCCTGCGCATGCATTGCCGCCACCAGCGCCGCATCGGCCTTGCCGTTTTCGAGCGCCGTGATCAGCTGCGCCAGCGCGCGGCGGTCGCCGGCGGCGACGGGGTCGAGCGAGGTCGGCGCGTAGCGGCTCAGGTCGAGGTCGCAGCGCTGCACCATGTCGGCAATCATGCCGGCCAGGCCCATGCGCTGGCCGTCCTCGGGGCTGTAGATGCGGGCCACGCCGTAGGCCTGCAGCTCGCGGATCTCGTCGGGCACGATCACGCCGCCGCCGCCGCCGAACACCTGCACGTGCTCGCCGCCCTTGTCGCGCAGCAGGTCGACCATGTACTTGAAGTATTCGACATGGCCGCCCTGGTAGCTGGAGATCGCGATGCCCTGCGCGTCTTCCTGCAGCGCCGCGGTCACGATCTCTTCGACCGAGCGGTTGTGGCCCAGGTGGACCACCTCGCAGCCATGCGACTGCAGGATGCGGCGCATGATGTTGATCGAGGCGTCGTGGCCGTCGAACAGCGATGCGGCGGTGACGAAGCGCACCTTGTTGGCCGGCCCGGTGCCCGGCTGCACCGGCTTGGGCTGGGGCGCGCCGCGGCGCACATCATGGACATCGGAAAGGTCGGTCATTGTCTCCACCGTGTCGGGGTGTTGGCTGCGACCGCGGCGTCCGCCGGCGCCGTTCTGTGCCGGCTTGGCTGGAAACGCGCGGACTGCGCCCCGGGGTTGGGGCGGATCGATTGTATGACGTTGACGTTAACGTAAATCAATGGGGCGGAACCCGGACGGCGTGGCGCCGGCGTCCTTATAGAGTAGGTGTCTGCGGGCGGCGGACAAACAAAAGGCCACCGTGTCGGTGGCCTTTGCGGCGCATCGGGATCGACTGCCTGCCGATTCACCGGCACAGCGCCCCGATCCGCGGGCACTCGCCGAAGGCATCGGTGCTGTGCTCGTCCACCCGATGACGCAGCGCGCGCAGCCACGCGGCCAGCCGCTGCATCGACCACGGTGCCGGAACCTGCGCCAGCGTGAAGCGTGCCCCCGCACCATCGCCGGACAGCCAGACCCGATAGCCCTCCGGGAGAGCCAGTTCCTGGCCGGGTTCCA
>JABFVP010000458.1 GCA_013362725.1 Cupriavidus sp. | reverse complement strand
GCCCGAGGGCGGCCAGTCCGGCGCCCAGGCGGCTGGCCCGGACGAGGGCGCGCCGCTGCGCGAGCGCATGGAGCACTTCGAGCGCGCCGTGATCGCCGACGCGCTGGCGCGCACCGGCGGCGCGGTCAGCCAGGCCGCGGACCTGCTGCAGGTTGGCAAGGCCACGCTCTATGACAAGATCAAGCGCTACGGGCTCTGATGTCATGCGCGTTTCATCGCGCTGCCACCGCGCCGTCACATTGGCGGCCTATGCTTCGTGGACGGTTGCGGCATTGGCAGGTGCCCGCCGTGTGTATCAGTCTTCGTGGTAATTGATGGCCCCGCGCATGCGGGGCGTTTTTTTTGGCGGTCGCCGGCGCCGCCACCGCATCGGACCGGCATAGACTTGGGCTTCTAACGTGATCGCGCTGAAACTCCCTATAATCGAACGACCGTTCATTTAGGGCACCGCAACGCCCGCCCGTAGTTCAGGAGACACCATGCCCGCCGCCAAGCAACTGCCCCAGGCCCTGCAGAACCTGGCCCTGCCCGTGATTGCCTCGCCCATGTTCATTGTCAGCTACCCGGAACTGGTGCTGGCGCAGTGCAAGGCCGGCATCGTCGGCTCGTTCCCCGCGCTCAACGCGCGCCCGGCCGAGCTGCTCGACGAATGGCTGACCCGGATCGGCGACGAGCTGGCCGCCTTCAAGGCCGCCAATCCCGGCGCACCGGTGGGCCCGGTCGCGGTCAACCAGATCGTCCACGCCTCCAACGCGCGCCTGGAGCATGACATCAAGGTCTGCGTCGAGCACAAGGTGCCGATCTTCATCACCTCGCTGCGCGCGCCGCCGCGGGAGCTGATCGACGCCGTGCACAGCTACGGCGGCATCGTGCTGCACGACGTGATCAGCCTGCGCCATGCCGAGAAGGCAATCGAATCCGGCGTCGACGGCCTGATCCTGGTCGCCGCGGGCGCCGGCGGCCATGCCGGCATGCTATCGCCGTTCGCGCTGGTGGGCGAGGTGCGCAAGATCTTCGACGGCCCGATCGCGCTGTCGGGCTCGATCGCCACCGGCGAGGCGGTGCTGGCCGCGCAGGCGATGGGCGCCGACTTTGCCTACGTCGGCACGCGCTTCATCGCCTCGCAGGAAGCCCACGCGGCCGAGACGTACAAGCAGTCGATCACCAGCTCGGCGGCCGCCGATATCGTCTACACCAACCTGTTCACCGGCGTGCACGGCAACTACATCCGCGAGAGCATCAGCAACGCGGGCCTGGATCCGGACAACCTGCCGGTGGCCGACAAGAGCAAGATGGACTTTTCCAGCGGCAGCTCCAAGGCCAAGGCGTGGAAGGATATCTGGGGCGCCGGCCAGGGCGTGGGCCAGATCCACGACATCCCCAGCGCCGGCGAGATCGTCGCGCGCATGAAGTCGGAGTACGATGCCGCCAAGGCGCGGCTCGGCATCGCGCGCTGACCGCTCCGTCACCGGGCCGCGTGGCGGCCCTTTGTCCGACCCTTGCCGCCTTCCAACCCCGACCTTTCGCCCGATCCTGACGCCGTGCCGAGCCATCGCCAGTGCGTGCTGCGCGCCGCCTGGGTGGCGCTGGGCGGGCTGTGCCTGCTGCTCGGCGTGGTCGGCATCTTCCTGCCGGTGCTGCCGACCACGCCCTTCGTGCTGCTGGCTGCGGCCTGCTTCGCGCGAGGCTCGCAGCGCTTTCACGAATGGCTGCTGGGGCATCCGCGCTTCGGTCCGCTGGTCAGCGACTGGCAGCGGCACCGCAGCATCCCGTTCAAGGCGAAATGCCTGGCGCTGTCGATGATGTGGCTGTCGATGGGGACCACGGCGTGGCTGCTGCGCGGGCGGCCGCTGGTGTCGGCGGCGCTGCTGGCTTGTGCGGTGGGGGTGAGTGTGTGGATGGTGCGGTTGCCGACGCGGCCGGCGGGTGGGGGGGAGTCTTGACTGTGGTCGATTGCGGCGACTGACTTCGTTGACGCTTCGGCCCTCTCCCCCACCCCTCTCCCGCTAGCGGGAGAGGGGAGCGATTGCGTGGGGTGGTGGCAAACGCTAACGCACTCGCATACCGTCGGTTTGCTCCCCTCTCCCGCCTGCGGGAGAGGGGCCGGGGGAGAGGGCCTGCGTATCAACAGCGTCGGGCCCGTCAGCCGCCCCCGGTTTTAGTCGTACTTGCGCGCATCCTCGATCAGCCGCCCGTCCTGCGGCAACGACCCCGCCGCCACGAACGCCACTTCGCCGCGCAGGCGCATCACCTCGCGCAGCGACTCCGCCACCGCGCGCTGCAGGTCGGCATCCTCACGCGTCGCCTCGCAGCGCAGCGTCATCACGTCAGCCCCCGGATCACCGGTTACCACCAGCCGCGCCGCGCGGATTTCCGGATGGCGCCGCAGCACGTCGGCCACCTGGCCCGGATGCACGAACATGCCCTTGACCTTGGTGGCCTGGTCGGCGCGTCCGAGCCAGCCCTTCAGGCGGATATTGGTGCGGCCGCACGGGCTGGGCCGCCGCGAAGACTCCGCTACCACCGCCGACAGGTCACCGGTGCCGAAGCGGATCAGCGGGTAGTCGCCGTTGCCCAGCACCGTCACCACCACCTCGCCGGTCTCGCCTTCGGGCATGGGGCGCGAGCCGCCGGGCTCGACGATCTCAACCAGCACGCCCTCGTCCACCACCCAGCCGTCGCCGCCTTCGGTTTCATACGCGATCAGGCCGACATCGGCGGTGCCGTACATCTGCTGCACGCGCACCCCGCGATCCCGGAACCAGTTGCGCAGCGACGGCGGCAGCGCCTCGCCCGACACCAGCGCCTTGGCCAGGCTGGTGCAGGGCGTGCCGAGCTCATCGCCGCGCTCGAGCAGCAGCTTGAGGAACGACGGCGTGCCGGCATAGGCGGCCGGCTGCAGGCTGGCCAGCGCCTGCACCTGCGAATCGGTCTGGCCGACGCCGGCCGGGAACACGCAGCAGCCCAGCCGGTGGGCGCCGCTTTCCATCATCATGCCGGCCGGCGTGAAATGATAGGAGAAGGTGTTGTAGACCAGATCGCCGGCGCGAAAGCCCGCGGCGTGCATGGCGCGCGCGGTGCGCCACCAGTCGGCGTCGTGGCCGGCGGGCTCGTGGATCGGGCCGGGCGACTGGAACACGTGGCGCAGCTTGCCCAGCGGCGTCGCATTGAGCCCGCCCAGCGGCGGCAGCGCGCGCTGGCGTGCGCTCAGGTCGGACTTGCGCGTCACCGGCAGTTGGGCCAGTGCCGCGCGCGAGGTCAGCAGGCGCGGATCGACGCCATCCAGCAGTTCGGCAAAGTATGGCGCGTGTTCGCGCGCGTGGGCCACCTGGCGTGCCAGGGCGGCAAGGAGCGCCTGCTCGCGGACTTCCGGCGCGCGGGTTTCGAGCGGATCGAAGTGTTCTGGCATGGTGCTGTGCGTCAGGTAAGGGGATGCGGCCTGCCCCGCGCCGTGGTGCGCGTGGCGACAAGCCGGGTGAGAAACGGTCGCGTTTAAGCCAGCCAGCGCTTGCGGCGGCGATAACTTTTGACGTCGCGGAACGACTTGCGGCCGGGGCCGTCGGCGTCGTTGGCGGCCACGCCCAGGTAGAACTCCTTGACGTCCTCGTTGGTGCGCAGCGACTCGGCGTCGCCGTCCATCACCACGCGGCCGTTCTCGAGGATGTAGCCGTAGTCGGCGTAGCGCAGCGCGACCATGGTGTTCTGCTCGGCCAGCAGGAAACTGACGTTCTCGCGCGAGTTCAGGCCGCGCACGATCTCGAAGATCTCCTCGACGATCTGCGGCGCCAGCCCCATCGACGGCTCGTCCAGCAGGATCATCGCGGGCTTGGCCATCATGGCCCGGCCGATCGCGCACATCTGCTGCTCGCCGCCGGAGGTGTAGCCCGCCTGCGACTTGCGGCGCGTCTTCAGGCGCGGGAAGTATTGGTAGATCTTCTCCAGCTCGTCGCGGGTCTGGCCGCGCGACAGGCCGCGCGTGTAGGCGCCGGTGAGCAGGTTTTCCTCGATGGTCAGGTGCGCGAAGCAGTGGCGCCCTTCCATCACCTGGATCACGCCGCGACGCACCAGGTCG
>JABFVP010000108.1 GCA_013362725.1 Cupriavidus sp. | reverse complement strand
TGCATCCTGATCGCCGAGCAGAGCGTGTCGCGCACGGCGATCCGCCTGAACCAGTCGCAGCCGGCCATCAGCGCCGCGCTCAAGCGGCTGCGCACGATCTTCAACGACCCGCTGCTGACGCGCGAGAAGAACGTGATGGTGCCGACCGAGCGTGCGCTGCAGCTGGCGCGCAACGCGCAGGCCGCGCTCAGCGCGCTCGACAACCTGCTGGTGTCGGATGACCGCTTCGACCCGGCCACCACCGAGCAGAGCTTCGTGGTGGCGATGCCGGACTACCTGGCGCCGCCGTTCTTTGCGCATGTGGTGCGCGCCGTGCGCCGCGCCGCGCCGCATGCGCGGCTGGCGGCGCTGCCGCTGGGCGCCAGCTTCGACTATGAGCAGGCGCTGTCGGCGGGCACGGTCGATATCGTGATCGGCAACTGGCCCAATCCGCCCGAGCACCTGCACCTGTCGGTGCTGCTGGAGGACGAGGTGGTGTGCGTGGTGGCGCAGGACAGCGTGCACGCGCAGCCCGGCAAGTTCACCGCGCAGGCCTACCTGGGCGCATCGCATATCGTGCCGACGCCGTATTCGCGCGACCAGCGCGGACTGGTGGATGCAGGCCTGAGCACCATGCGCGTGCACCGCGACAACCGGATCAGCTGTCCTTACTTCAACCTCGCGCCCAGCCTGATCCCCGGCACCGACCTGATCCTGACCACGGCGCGCCACTTTGCCAACTACCACGCGCAGCATGTGCCGCTGGCGGTGCTCGAG
The DNA here is from genome assembly GCA_013362725.1 of Cupriavidus sp. GTDB lineage: Bacteria > Pseudomonadota > Gammaproteobacteria > Burkholderiales > Burkholderiaceae > Cupriavidus. Next base: position 3,325 of record JABFVP010000108.1, on the reverse strand, counting down.
CCGCCGATCGAGTTCCCCTTCATGCGCTTCTACCAGCTGTGGCACCCGTCGCGCCACCGCTCGGCCGCCCATGTCTGGCTGCGCGGCATGCTGAGCGCGGCCTCGCAGGAACTGCGCGACCTGCGCGACATGCATCGTTAGCGGTATCGGTTTCTGTTATGCGATCTATAGGGCGCGGGCTCTCGCCGCTGCGGCGGGGCGTTCCTATACTCGGCCCCGTATTCAACGATTGCCCTTGCGGGAATCCCTACGGGAGAAGCCTCCATGTCTCACCCCCTCGACCTGGCGTCGGTCAACACGCTGGACGAAGCGGCCTTTGCCGAGGCCTTCGGCAGCGTGTTCGAACACTTTCCGCAGGCTGCGGCAGGCGCCTGGGCGCAGCGGCCGTTCGCGTCGGTGGCGGCGCTGCATGGCGCGATGATGGACGTGGTGCGCAAGCTCGATGCGCCGCGCCAGTGCGATTTCCTGAACCTGCACCCGCAGCTGTCGGCGCGCAATATCCGCGCGGGCACGATGACGGCGGATTCCAACGCCGAGCAGAAGAGCGCCGGCCTGGATGCGATGTCGGCACAGCAGGAAGCCGCGCTGGACCAGCTCAACGCCGACTACCAGGCGCGCCACGGCTTCCCCTTCATCATCTGCGTGCGCCACTACACCCGCGAAGGCATCTTTGCCGCGTTCGAGCGCCGCATCGGCCGCAGCACGCAGCAGGAACTGGACGAAGCGCTGGCGCAGATCGCGGCCATCACGCGCGGGCGGCTGGCGGCGCGGCTGGCCGGCTGAGCCCGGTTCCTAGCCAGACGCTTCCAGGCCCAGCGCCAGCATCCCGACCAGGATGAGGCTGAGGGCCCAGACCGCCTCCAGGTTGAACCAGCTGCGCGAGACCAACTGCAGCCCCAGGTAGCGGTAGACCAGCCACGCCATGCCGCCGCCCATGGCAAACATGGCGAGCGTATGCAGCAGTGCGACCGCCAGCGCCATGCCCAGGTTGGCGCCGGCGAGCGTGGCCGCGGCCTGGTGCCCCGGCTCGCTGTCGGTGCGGCACAGGCCAAGATAGATCGGCACCAGCATCAGTCCGGCGCCATGCGCGATCGCCACCGCGAACGACCACAGTGCCAGGCGCGACGGCGCGATGCGCACCAGCGCGCGCGGATGGCCGCGCCTGAGCAGCAGCGCGATGCCGCCGGCGATCAGCAGCACGCTGGCGCCGATGCGGATCTGCGCCTGCCAGGCAAGCAGCGCGGCGAGCATGCCGAAGGGCAGCGTCACTGCCAGCACCGCCAGCGCGTGACCGGCCGCCAGATACCCCAGCGCCGCAAGCAGCGCGCGGCCGCTGTGCGCCAGCAGCCCGTTCGATACCGCCAGCGGCCATCCCATCGCCGGGTTGACGCCGTGATAGAGCCCGCTGGCCAGCACTGCCGACCACAGGCCGAGCTGTTCCCAGTCGTGCCCGCTCAAGCCCTGGCCGAGGGATAGCAGAACGAATCGGTCGAGCAGTCGCCGCCTTCCAGCCGGATCTGGTGCGCGCGGTAGCCCTCGGGAAACTCGACCCAGTAATCGTCGGCCAGCGTCAGGCCGCCGTCCGCACCGGCCCGCGCCATGACCTGCGCGCCCGGAATGCCGTCGGGATAGAACTGCTGGTCCCAGGTGGAATACAGCGAGTTGGTCCAGTAGACGCGTTCGCCATCGCGGCTGATCTCCACCATCTGCGGGCCGCCGGCGAAGGGCTTGCCGTTCGGGTGCGGAGCGCGGCGGACTATGCCGCCCAGATGGACCGAGCCGGCGAGCCGCGGCTTGCGCGGTTCGGTGACGTCGTACTGGCGCATCTCGCCCGTGCCCCAGCACGACACATAGAGGAATCTGTCGTCCAGCGACAGGTCGATATCGGTCACCAGCGGCGGCACTGCGCCGAAGCCTTGCAGCAGCGGCGGCAGCTGGCTGGCATCGGCAGCTTCCGCCGGGATCGTCGCCGTCTTCTCGGCGTGGAACTTGCCATCTTCGCGCCACCAGGTCCAGATCGAGCCTTCCAGGTTGGTGGTGTCGACTACCACGCCGACGAAGCCGTATTCGCGCACCGGGTCATGCGCGGGCCGGACTTCAAGCGCCATCTGGTGATTGGCGCCCAGGTCGATGGTCTGCACGTTGCGGCGCGCGCGCAGGTCCCAGAAATGCAGCTTGTGGCCGTAGCGGTTGCCCAGCAGATCCTCGGGCACCAGCCCGTTCTCGAACTGCGGAGGCAGGGCCCATTCGCTCGACACCATGTAGTCGCGCGGCAGGTTCCACCAGAAGTCGTAGTGCTTCTGCTGCTCGCCGCGGTCGATCTCCCAGCGGCCCAGCACCTCGAAGGTCTCGCAGTCCATGATGAAGATGCCGGGCGCGCCGTCGGTGCCGTCCGGCCCGCTGCCGCCCAGCGTGCTGACATAGATGCCTTCCGGGCCGCAGTGCACGGTATGCGGTCGCGAATAGCCGGTCTTGCGGAAGATCTCGTCCGGCTCGACGATCTTGTGGATGCGCGCCTGGGTCGGATGCGGTTTGGTGTCGACGATATACAGGCGCGACGAGCGCATCCCCGGGATGATCAGGTAGCGCCGCTCCAGGAACGCATGGCCGGTCAGCGGCGACAGTGCCGACGAACACGCATTCCAGCCGAAGTGATGCAGTTCATCACCGTTGTGCGTCATCGGCACGGTATGCACCACCTGGCTGTAGGTCGGCGATCCGGGCTTGACGTCGATCACCGCGAGCGCGTCGGGCTGCGCGCCATCGGGGCTGAGCAGCACGGTATAGGCAAAGGATTCCACTGGCGCGTGGATCGCAAGCTCCGGCGAGGCGTGAAACGTCGGATCTGGCCGCATGTTCATGGTGAGCCCCTCCCTGGTCCTGGCGGACCTCGCGACATCGCCGGTACGTCACCTGGCGCGTGGCCGAGTGCGCGGTAAGCCTACCTAGCCTAGGTCGTTCTGCATGCCGAGTCAAAGCCGCGCATGCCGCGGCGCATGCGTGGATTCATGCGGGCGGAAGGTCCGGTTTGCGAAATACAGATTGTCGGAAACACGCGGATCGCGCACAAAGGAGGCTTGATCAGGCAAAGGAACATCCGGGCGATGGACGCGGCAATCGTTGAAGGCAAGGACCAGGCTCACAGCCTCGACAATCCGGCACTGGAAAGCATCGGGGTCAGGATCACCCATTGGCGCGATGACCATGTCGAGCTGGAACTGCCGCTGGCGCCCAATATGCTCAACCGCAGCCGCGTGGTGCATGGCGGCACGATCTGCACCCTGCTCGATGCCGCCACCGGCTCTGCCGGTCTCTATTCGGCGCC
>JABFVP010000259.1 GCA_013362725.1 Cupriavidus sp. | reverse complement strand
CTGGTGGTGATCCATAAGCTCGAGTACTTCCTGATCGCGCGCATCATCGGCGCGCGCATCCAGGCGGCGGCGTGGGAACTGCTGATGGTGATGCTGCTGATGGAAACGCTGTTCGGCATTCCGGGCGTGATCGCCGGGCCGATCTTCTATGCGTACCTGAAGCGCGAACTGGCCGGCGCCGGACTGGTCTGAAGGCAGTGGCCGGCACGCCGGGCCGGTGGTTGGACCAATGGCGCCATGACCCCGGCATTCAGGCCCCGTCGTGCTCCACGCGGCTGCGCACGAAGTCGATGTGGGTCTGCATCGCCGTGCGTGCCTCTTCCGGACGGCGCGCGCAGATGGCATCGCACAGCGTGCGGTGCTGCAGCAACAGCAGGTCCGAGGCGCCGTCGTCCTGTTCGCGCAGGCCGGTGCCGTTGATGGTGATGTGCTCGCGCAGCATGCCGATCACGCTGGTATGCAGGTGCAGGAACATGGTGTTGTGCGAGGCCTGCGCGATGGCGTCATGCAGCTGCGCGTCGGCATCGGCCTCGGCCTGCTTGTCGTCGGCGGCGCGCGCGCGTTCCAGTTCGGCCATCAGCGCGCGGATGCGCCGGACATCGGCCGCGTCCGCGCGCAACGCCGCGAAGTAGGCGGTAGCGCCTTCCAGCACGCGGCGGAACTCCAGGATGTCGTCGCGCAGCGCGGGGTGGTCCGCCACCAGCTGGCCCCACGGCGAGGCAATGCCGGCACGCAGCTGGTCGGTGGCATAGACGCCCGCGCCGCGCCGGCTCTGCAGCAGGCCGCGCGCGGCCAGGCGCTGGATCGCCTCGCGCACGGTGTTGCGCGCTACCGCGTACTGTTCGGCCAGCACGCGCTCGGCCGGCAGCCGCGTGCCGGGCGGCCAGGTGCCGTCGAGCAGCGCGGTCTCGATGCGCCGCATCACCGACTCCACGCGTCCGCGGGGTGGCCCTTGCCTGGCTGCCGTCATGCAGTAGTTTCCTCGCTCCTGATTTGGCGCGACCCGCCCCCCGAATTGGTCCAACCAATTTGAAGCGCCGCGCGGAAGCGGGAATTATGCGCCCAAACGTGCGACCCAGCACGTGTGGAGCGAGACATGAAGGATCGTCAGTACCCCAGCGGCCCTGCCCCCACGCAGGCCTACCTGTTTGCCACCTGCCTGGTCGACATGTTCGTGCCGCAGGCCGGCCTCGATGCCGTGCGGCTGCTCGAGCGCGAAGGCCTGACCGTGCATTTCCCGCGCGGCCAGAGCTGCTGCGGCCAGCCCGCCTACAGCAGCGGCAATCCCGACGCGGCCCGTGCGGTCGCGCGCGCCCAGCTCGACCTGTTCGGCCAGCCGTGGCCGGTGATCGTGCCGTCCGGTTCGTGCGCCGGCATGATGCGCCACCACTGGCCGCAGCTCTTTGCCGACGATCCGGTGGCCGGCCCGAAGGCCCGCGAACTGGCCGGGCGCGTCTATGAGCTGGGCGAGTTCCTGCTGCACGTGCTGAAGGTGGACTTCGGCGCCGCGGCGCCGTCGGCCCAGCCGCCGGAGCGCATCGTGCTGCATACCTCGTGCGGCGCGCGCCGCGAAATGGGCACTCGCCAGCACGGCGTGGCGCTGGTCGATGCGCTGCCGGGCGTGACCCGCGTCGAGCATGCGCGCGAGTCGGAATGCTGCGGCTTCGGCGGCACCTTCTCGCTCAAGCATCCCGATATCTCAGGCGCGATGGTGCGCGACAAGGTGGCCTCGGCCTGCGCCACCGGCTGCGACCGGCTGGTCTCGGCCGACTGCGGCTGCCTGCTCAATATCGGCCACACCGCCGCGCACGACCGCGCGCCACTGCAGGTGGAACACCTCGCCAGCTTCCTGTGGCGCCGTAGCGGAGGTGCCGCATGAGCACGCCCGGCGCCCGCGAACGCATGCTCGGCCGGCTGCGCGCCGCCGCGCCTGTACCGTCCCCACAAACCACCGAACTCGATCAACGTATCGACAGCCATTTCGACGCGCGCCGCCATGGCACGCCAACGACTGGCGCACGCGTTGCCGCAATGCAGGCCGCGCTGCAAGGACTGCATGCCGAAGTCTGGTGCGCCGACGCCACCGCCTGGCCAGCATTGCTGGCTTCGGAACTTGCCAGGGCCGGCGTGAAGCGGCTGCTGCTCGATCCGGCCACCCTGGCCGGCGCGGCGCTGGCAGCCGCGCTGCCGGCGGGCATCGAAGCCATCGGCTACGAGCGCCCGATCGAGGCGTGGAAGGCCGAACTGTTCGACACCGTCGACGCCGGCTTCACCGTGGCGCGCTCCGGCATTGCCGCCACCGGCACGCTGGTGCTGGCGCCCGACGCGGGCTCGCCGCGCACGGTGTCGCTGGTGCCGCCGCTGCATGTGGCGCTGGTGCGCGCGTCGACCCTGCATGACGACCTGCACATGGCCGCGCGCGCCGAGCGCTGGGCCGACGGCATGCCGACCAACCTGGTGCTGGTCTCCGGCCCGTCCAAGACCTCGGACATCCAGCAAACCCTGGCCTACGGCGCGCATGGTCCGCGCCGGCTGTGGGTCGTGATCGAAACCGACACCGCGGAGGCCGCGTGATGAGCCAGCAGACCCTGCAATTTGTTGCGCCGCGAGAATTCAAGGCGCGCGCCCGCGAGGCGCTGGACGACCCCAAGCTGCGCCAGAGCTTCCGCGGCGCGATGGACTTCCTGCAAGGCAAGCGCCTGGCGCAGTTCCCCGACGCCGACGAGCTCGAACGCCTGCGCGACCTGGGCGAAGCGGTGCGTCAGCACGCGCTGGCCAACCTGCCCGACCTGCTGGTGCAGCTGGAACAGAAGCTGACCGCCGCCGGCGTGCAGGTGCACTGGGCCGAGACCGCCGCCGAGGCCAACGCCATCATCCACGGCATCGCCAGCGCCAGGCAGGCCACGCGCGTGATCAAGGGCAAGTCGATGGCCAGCGAAGAGATCGAGCTGAACCATTACCTGGCCGAGCGCGGCGTCGCTTGCATCGAGTCGGACATGGGCGAATACATCGTCCAGCTGGCCGGCGAAAAGCCCTCGCATATCGTGATGCCGGCGATCCACAAGACCAAGGGCGATATCGCGCAGCTGTTCACCGAGCATATCCCCGACACGCCCTATACCGAGGACGTTGACGAGCTGATCCAGACCGGCCGCCGCGCGCTGCGCCAGGCCTTTGTCGACGCCGACATCGGCCTGTCCGGCGTGAACTTCGCCGCCGCCGACCCCGGCACGCTGTGGCTGGTGGAGAACGAGGGCAACGGCCGGCTGTCCACCACCGTACCCGACGTGCATATCGCCATCATGGGCATGGAGAAGGTGGTGGCCCGGCTTGAGCACATCGTGCCGCTGTCGACGCTGCTGACGCGCTCGGCCACGGGTCAGGCCATCACCACGTATTTCAATCTGATCTCGGGCCCGCGCCGCGCGGACGAGCGCGACGGTCCGCGCGAAGTGCACCTGGTGCTGCTCGACAACGGCCGCACCCAGGCCTATGCCGATGCGCAGCTGCGCGCGACGCTGCAATGCATCCGCTGCGGCGCGTGCATGAACCACTGCCCGGTCTATACCCGCATCGGCGGCCACGCCTACGGCACCACCTACCCCGGCCCGATCGGCAAGATCATCTCGCCGCATCTGCTCGGGCTGGACGCCACCGCCGACCTCGCCACCGCATCCAGCCTGTGCGGCGCGTGCGGCGAGGTCTGCCCGGTGCGCATCCCGATCCCGCAGCTGCTGGTGCGCCTGCGCACCGAGGCCAACCGCGATCCCGAAGAAGCGGTCGCGCACCCGCTGCGCGGCCAGGGCGCCAAGTACAGCCGCGGCGAGCACCTGGTGTGGCGCTTCTGGAGCGGCGCCTATTCGCACCCGGCGGCCTACCGGCTGTTCCGCTGGGCCGCCACGCGCCTGCGCGCGCTGACACCGTCGAAGCAGATGGGATGGACGCAGCACCGCACGCCGCTGAAGCCGGCGGCGAAAAGCCTGGCGGACCTGCTGAAGGAAAAGGGGCAGCCCGAGTAGGCGGCGCCAGGCGCGGGGCAGTACAGCGCTGAGGCTTCGAACTCCCGACTGTGTACTCCCTCT
>JABFVP010000279.1 GCA_013362725.1 Cupriavidus sp. | reverse complement strand
ATTACCAGCACCACCGACAACGATCTTACGCAGTGGATCGGCGGCATGCGCTTCACCTTCTGAGCAGCGAAGGCAAGGGCGCCTTCAACCGGTGGGCCGGCAAGCGGCGCGGATGATGCGCTCGGTGGGGTTGGGGCTCATGCCCCGGAACAGCATGGCCGGCGGCTTTTGCGCGTAGCTCGCCACCTGGTGCGGGTGGCCGCGCCACAGCGGCTCCATATAGAAGGTCGCTTCCAGGTAGTGGGCCTTTTGCGTACGGCAGTCGATGCGCACGCGCGACTCGTACGAGCGATAGGGCACGTCGTCCCAATTGCGGCGCTCCTGCGATCGGCTGACGCGGACCGGCATCGTCCTCGCATCGCCGTCGGGCTTGAGCGCCAGCGGGTCGACCTGCACGGTGTCGGCGCCAACCCGGCTCGCGTCGCCGCTGACGGTGAACCAGCTGGGCTGCGCTGCGGCATGGGCGTCGGGGCCGGGTGCGTGCAAGCCGAGCGCCACCGCCCACAGCAAGACACACAAACCTTTGTTCATCGAGACCCGCGTCCACCGGAAGAAGCGGCCATTCTAGGTGGCGCCGCAAGCGCCGGCATTGTTCCTAGAATCTTCCGCAGCAGGACCTTCTCAGCATGAACGATCACGCCCCCACCGAACAACACGAACCACACGCACCGTCGGCCGTGTTCACCCGGCAAGGCGACGCCTGGCACCCCAGCGTGCTGTCGCGCGGCCCCTGGGACCCGCGCGCGCAGCATGGCGGAGCGCCCTGCGGCCTGTTCGTGCACGTGGCCGAACAGGCCATGGGCGAGCCCGGCTGGCAGCTGGGCCGCTTGACGGTGGAACTGGTGCGGCCGGTTCCGGTGAGCCCGCTGCGCACCGAACTGGTCAAGCAGGTCGCGCGCGCCACCGCGCGCCTGTCCATCGACCTGTTCGACGGCGACACGCTGGTGGCGCGTGCCCATGCGCTGATGTTGCGCCAGCAGGCCATGCAGTTGCCGGACGCCGTGCCGGGATGGACGCCCGACCGCCTGCTGCCGCTGCCGGCGGACTGCAGCGAAAAGCTGCGCATTCCGGGCCTTCCCGACGGCGTGTCCTTCTACGGCAGCGCTGTCGAGACGCGCAACGCGCAGGGCGACCCGTCCCAGCCCGGCGGCGGCGCGGCCTGGTTCAGGCTGGTGGTGCCGTTTGTCGAGGGCATGCCCACCTCGCCGGCCATGCGCGCCATTGCGGCGGCGGATTTCGGCAACGGGCTCAGCTGGGTGCTGCCGGCCAGGCGCTATGTGTTTGCCAATGCCGATCTCAGCCTGCACCTGCATCGGCTGCCATTGGGCGAATGGATCGGGCTGCAGTCACAGACGCAGGCCGATGCCAGCGGCGCGGGCGTGACCCTGTCGCGCCTGTTCGACGAGCAGGGCAGCATCGGCGTGGCAGCGCAGACGCTGGTGCTGCGCGAGCGCAGCTAGTTCCTACAAGGTCTGGATGAGGGCCATGATGTTGCCCTCGGTGTCCTTGAACCAGGCAGCCTTGGCGCCGCCGGCGCTGTAGATGGGGCTGTCCGGCGCCTTGCCCGGCATGTCGTATTCCTCGAAGGCCACGCCGCGCGACCTGAGTTCGTCCACCTCGCGCTCGATGTTCGCCACTTCCCAGAAAGCCTGGCTGGCCGACGAGGTGCCGGCGTTGGAGGTGGGATAGAGAAAGCACGCGGTGCCGCCGGCACACACGTAGGTCACGCCGCCGCCGATCTCGCGCGATGGCCGGAAGCCCAGTTTTTCTTCGTAGAAGGCCCGCGCTCGCGCAACGTCCTTGGCGGGGATGTAGGAGTACATGAGGGCGTCTTGCAGCATGGCATCTCCTGGCGATGTTGGTTGGATCGATCCGGCCATTCTCCGCGCGGCGCAGCCCTGCCCTTGCGCCGTGACCGCTCGGGCGCGAGGGTCTTCCGCTCAGCGCCGCGACCCGCCTGCCGCAGCCGACAACGCATGCAGGCGCTGCGCGAGGCGCTGGTCCTCGAAGCCCTGCGCCACATGCTGGACAAAGGCCCGCGTCTTGGCCGGCAGCAGCTTGCGGCTGGCGTAGTAGATGGAGATGGCGCCCAGGTCGCAATACCACCTGGGCAGCAGGCGCACGAGCGCTCCGCTTTCCAGAAAAGGCAAGGCGCTGGAAAGCGGCACCAGCGCCACGCCCAGGCCGAGTTGCGCCGCCTGGCAGGTGGCGGCAGGGTCGTCCACGATGACGCGCTCGCGCGGCTGCGCCGGCACTTCGGTGCCGGATGGGTCGCGCATGAGCCATTGGCGCACGCGGCGGGTGCGTGTCGAGCGCATGGCAATGCCGTCGAACTCGGCCAGCCGCGAGGGATCGGCCGGCGGCTTGCGCCCGCGCATGAAGGCAGGCGACGCCACCGCCACGATATGCGCCGGCGCCAGCGCACGTGCCACCACCCCGGGCCCCAGCTCGAAGCCGCCACCCACGGCAGCGTCGAATCCTTCAGCCACCAGGTCGATCTGCCGGTTGTCGAACTGCCAGTCGGGCCGGATGGCCGGGTACCGTTCCAGGAAGGACGGCAGCAACGGCAGCACGTAGTCGACCCCGAAGCTGAGCGCCACGCTCACCTTCAGCGCGCCGGCCGGCTCGCCCTGGTTCAGGGTCATCGCGGCGATGGCGCCTTGCACGCCGTCCAGGTGCTGCTCCACCTCGATGAGAAAACGCTCGCCGGCTTCGGTCAGCGTGAGTTGCCGCGTGCTGCGCTGGAACAGGCGCTGGCCGATGTTGCGCTCCAGCGTGGCGACATTGCGGCTCACCGCTGCCGGTGTGAGCTCCAGCCTGCGCGCCGCGGCCGAGAAGCTGCGTGCCTGGGCACTGCGCACGAAGGATTCGAGGTTGGCCAGGGTTTCCATTGCCCACGGACTTTCAACGGATGCTTGAAAAAGATTCCATCGATTCTCTACTACCGAAGACGCAATCCAAAGCCCACCATTCGCCCCATCCACACACACTTCTGGAGCGAAACATGGAAAGCAACAGCAACACGACTCTTCCCCTGGCCGGCAAGGCCGCACTCGTCACCGGCGGCTCGCGCTCCATCGGCGCGGCCATTGCGCGGCGGCTGGCGGCCGACGGGGCCAAGGTGGCCATCACCTACAGCGCCTCGCCAGAGAAGGCGCAAGAGGTGGTTGCGCAGATCGAAGCGTCCGGAGGCCGCGCGCTGGCCATCCAGGCAGACGCCGGCAATCCGGCCGCGGTGCGTGCAGCGGTCGCGCAGGCCGCGCAGGCTTTCGACGGGCTGGACATCCTGGTCAACAACGCCGGTATCGCGCAGTGGGCGCCTATCGAGGAGATTTCCTTCGAGGACTACGAGCGCATGATCGCGGTGAACGTGACCGGCGTGTTCGTCGCCACGCAGGAAGCGGCGCGGCTGATGAAAGCCGGCGGGCGCATCGTGCACATCGGCAGCTCCATGACGCGCTACGCGGTCTTCGGTGGCGCCTCCGTCTACACGCTGACCAAGGGAGCCGTGGCCGGCTTCAACCGCAGCCTGGTGCGCGACCTGGGTCCGCGCGGGATCACGGTGAACACCGTGCACCCCGGTCCCACCGATACCGACATGAATCCGGCGGACGGCGAAGCCGCGAAGCTCGTCGGCCCCGGCATCGCGATCGGCCGCTACGGCCGGCCGGATGAAGTGGCCAGCACGGTCGCCTACCTGGCCAGCCCGGCTGCGAGCTTCGTCACCGGCGCCGACATCGTGGTCGACGGCGGGCTCAGCGCCTGAGGCCTTCAGCGCACCTTGGCAATCTGCGTCAGCGGCTTGATGCTGGTGTAGTTGGGCACATCGTTGCGGATCGCCTTGGCGTTCGGCCCGAAGGCCTCGTAGAAGGCCGTGGTCGACTCGAAGTACATGTGCACCGCCGCAACGAAGGGCGGGCGGCTGTCGGGCGCGGCGCCGGAGAGACCCTCGTCCACTTCGGCCTTCAGCAGCGCCGCGCCCAGCAGTTGCTGGCACAAAGGAATGTGCGTGCCCAGGTAGTAGTCCATGTCGAAGGTGCTGCCTTCGTCGTTGGGATAGATCACCGAGACCTTGATCATTTTGTTGGCTCC
>JABFVP010000538.1 GCA_013362725.1 Cupriavidus sp. | reverse complement strand
AGCGCCGCGACGGCGCGCTGGCGCCCGGATGCACCACCACCACCGGCCCGCTGCGTCCGCCGCGGATCGCGGCCAGGCGCCCCGCGACCGCGGTGCGGTCCGACGCCAGCACGCGAAAACGCAGGCCCGTATCGCGCGGCATCGCTCCAACCCGCGCCACCAGGTCGAGCTGGCGCTGCGCCTCGTGGCGCGGACGCTGGCCCGGCTGCGTGCCCGGCTCGGTTTCGGGGACCCAGTCGCTCAGCAGCGTGTAGGGGTTCTCGCGGCAGCAGGCCAGCCGCAGCGGAATGCCCGCCAGCGCGCACAGCACCGCGGCGGGCAATGGGCTCTGGCTGTAGACGGTAAAGATCACGGCCGCGTCGAAGCGAAAGCGCGCCAGCCAGCGCGCGCACGCGGCAATCTCCGGTCCCGGGGCCGGCGCCGCCGTGGCCTCGGCGTGCCTGGCCCACGGCGCATCCCACGCCAGCACGCGGCCAACCATCGGCAGGTGCGGCGCCAGCGCCGCCGCGCTGTGCGAGGTCAGCAATGTCAGCCGGCGGCCCGGCAGCGCATCGGCCAGCGCCTGCATCGCCGGCGTGCTCATCAGCACGTCGCCCATATTGTCGAGGCGCACGCACAGCACGCTGCGCGCGGATTGCCAGTTCATGGCACCTCCGCATGGCATGGCGACGCGGTTGTCGATGCGGCGGCTCCGATCGGTCCCGCGGCCCGGGTGCGCGCCACCACCAGGCGCGCGGCGGCGTCGAGCGTGGGCACCACGTAGTCGGCCTGGCGTGCGGGCGAGAGCTGCCATTCGGTCTCGTTGCCGCAGTCGACCAGCACGGTGGTGCAGCCTGCGCGGTTGCCGGCCTCGACGTCGTTGAGGATGTCACCGATCATCCATGAGCGCGCCAGGTCGAGCCGCAACGCCGCCGCCGCCCGCAACAGCAGCCCGGGCATGGGCTTGCGGCACAGGCACGCGCGCGCGTAGGGCGCCACCTCCCCCTCGGGATGATGCGGGCAATACAGGAAGCCGCTCAGCGCCGCGCCGTGTTCGGCAAATATCGCGGCCAGCCGTTTACGCACCGGCACCAGTTCGGCCTCGGTATGCAGGCCATGCGCCACGCCGGGCTGATTCGTCACCACCACCAGCGGCAGGCCCAGGCCGCCCAGCAGCCGCAGCGCGGCGGCGGCGCCTGGCGCAAGCCGCATGCGCGCCGGATCGACGTTGTAGGGAACGTCGTGCAACACGGTGCCGTCCTTGTCCAGCAGCACGGCGGCCCGTAGCGGGGGAGCGGGGCTCATGGCCACGAGGTCTCCTTCATCGGCAGCACCATCACTTCGGGGATTACGGTTTCTTCCGGCTGCGTCAACACGAAACGCACCGCGTTGGCGACATTGGCCGGATCCTGCAGGTTGCCCTGATCGATGTCGGGAAAGCGGTCGAGCAGGAACGGCGTGCGCATGCCGCCCGCGACGATGGCCGACACCTTGATCCCGTGCGGTCGCAGTTCCGCATGCAGCGCATGCGAGAAGCCCAGCAGGCCCCACTTGGTGGCGTGGTAGGCCGAGGCATTGGGCCACGCGCGCTTGGAAGCGGTCGAGGCGATGTTGACGATATGCCCCCCGCCCTGCGCCTTAAGTACCGGCACGGCGGCATGTGCCATCAGGTACGGGCCGTACAGATTGACCATCAGCACCTTGCGCCAGGTCTCGGCATCGACCTCGTCCACCGGCAGCGTGATGTCGATGGCGGCGTTGTTGACGATGCCGTCGAGGCGCCCGCCGCGCGCGCGCAGCGACTCGAACGCGGCGCGTACCGAAGCAGGGTCGGAGACATCCAGGTGCAGCGGCCACGCCTGCGCGGCGGCCTCGGCCAGTTCGGCGGCGCTGGCGTGCGCGAGCTGGTCGTCGATATCGGCCACGATCACGGCCGCGCCGGCCGCGCACAGCGTGCGGCAGATGGCGGCGCCCAGCCCGCGGCCCGCGCCACTGACGAGGTAGGTGCGGTCCTGCAGCGGCATGGCAGCGTCGGTGTGCGCGGCGGGGCGTGGCGGATGCGAAGTTTGCATGGCGGTTCCTTGTCGGTCGGCTGATGGATGGACGGCGATTCGGACAATGAATCGGACAACGAATCGACATCGAATCTGGCGCCTGGCGCCAACGGCATGCTGGGTCCAGGACAGCCATCCCATGATGCGCAGGCTTGCTGCCAGTGCGAAATGTGTGCCAACAGTCAGGCGAGTACGCGCGCGCCGCCGTCAGCCTGCCGGCTGCGCGCGCATGCAGGCACCCTGCGCCACGGCCCGCAGCAGCATCGCCACGCAGCCGGCAAAGGCTTCGTCGTACCAGGCGTTGGCCCCGCTGACGGCGACCACGATGCCATCCACCACCGCGGCGCCGCCGAGCAGCGTGTCGTCGCTGCGCAGCCGGTGCGGGCTGCAGTGCACCACCTGCGCGCTGGCCATGCCGGTGCGCCAGCTCAGGCTGGCCTTGGCGCGGGCATAGCGGCTGTAGTCGGCATCCCAGGCCTCGCGCGAGGGCAGCGAATGCTCATAGAGGATCGCTTCCTCGAAGGCGCAATCGCCCGGCTGCAGCGTCGGATCCATCACGACCACATGCATGCAGCCGCTTTCGCCGACGGCCTGGTCGCGCAGCGAGGCCTGCAGCATCGGCAGCGCCAGCTCGACCGCGCGGCGTGCCGCGGCGGGATCGCTGAAGCGGCTGGCGCCGGCCTGGGAAACGCGGGGCGGCTGGCCCGCATCGTGGGACATTGGCATGGGCAACTCCATCGATGGTTGAACGGCAGGCCGCCACGGCAACGCGTGCAGCGCGTGCAGCAAGACCTGCATCAGCGCCATCGACACAGCAAACATCGGGCCGGTTGCAACGCTGCGCAACGCAGGTCGGCAAATGAAAGATCGGTAAGCGCAAATTACAAAGGGGCGGCGTAAGAATGACCAAACCGCGTCTGGAGCAAGCTGGTGCGTCTTCTTCGCAATGCGCTTCCCCATGCCGGGGGAGAACCGCTATAACGCTTCTGCGTCGGTTCCCGCGACACCAGCTTTTTCTCTGCGGAATCGCAGCGACCGCGGATGGCACGCTAGCTGCGAGGGCCACCTCCCATCCCGCCCGCGTTCGCGGGCACGGCGGCAAACCACCGGAGCCCACCATGCGCAAGATCGCGCTTATCAGCGAACATGCCTCGCCACTCGCCAGTGTCGGCAGCACCGACTGCGGCGGCCAGAACATCTATGTGGCGCATCTTGCAAGGCAGCTTGGCAGCCGCGGCTATCAGGTCGATGTCTTCACCCGGCGCGACAAGGCGCTGCTGCCCGAGGTGGTGTCGTTCGCTCCCAACGTGCGCGTGATCCACGTCACCGCGGGGCCGCCGGTACAGATCCCGAAGGAACAGCTGTTGCCGTACATGGAGGACTTCGGCGCGTTCCTGGCCGACTTCGTGCGCCGCGATGCCGTCGGCTACGACGTGCTCCATGCCAACTTCTTTATGTCCGGGCTGGCTGCGCTGCGGGCGCGCCACACCCTGGGCATCCCGCTGGTGATGACCTTCCATGCGCTGGGCAAGGTGCGCCGGTTGCACCAGGGCAGCACCGACGGCTTTCCCGACGACCGCTTCGGCATCGAGGACACGCTGGTGCGCGAGGCCGACTGCGTGGTGGCGGAATGTCCGCAGGACCTGGACGATCTCGTCAACCTCTACGGCGCCGATCCGGCGCGCGTGCAGACCGTGCCGTGCGGCTTCGACGCGGCCGAGTTCGCGCCAGTGCCGCGCGACGCGGCGCGCCGGGCACTGGGCTGGCCGCAGCACGGCTTCCGCGTGCTGCAGCTGGGCCGGCTGGTGCCGCGCAAGGGCATCGACAACGTGATCCGTGCGCTGGGCTGCCTGCGCCGCGACAGCGGCATCGACGCCACCCTGTACGTGGTGGGCGGCAACGCAGAGCAGCCCAGCGTGCAAGCCACGCCTGAAATCGGCCGGCTGCAGGAGGTGGCCAGCGCCGAGGGCGTGGCCGAACG
Organism: Cupriavidus sp.; assembly: GCA_013362725.1. GTDB lineage: Bacteria > Pseudomonadota > Gammaproteobacteria > Burkholderiales > Burkholderiaceae > Cupriavidus. The sequence continues at coordinate 86 of JABFVP010000538.1, read as the reverse complement.
CGTGGTGTTTACCGGCCGGCGCGGGCGCGACACCCTGCGCCTGTTCTACAGCGCCGCCGATGTTTTCGTGACCACGCCGTGGTACG
>JABFVP010000709.1 GCA_013362725.1 Cupriavidus sp. | reverse complement strand
AGGTAATAGCCGTCGGCGATCTTCCAGTGGATCGAGATGCCGTCGGCCGTCGGGGCCGCCTGCGCGGTCAGCGCGAAGGCCTCGTCGACCGGCAGCAGGTCGTCGGGGTTGATCGCCGCCGGGGCGGCGGTGCTCACGCCCAGCAGGGCGAAGGCGGACAGAGCGAAGCGGAGCAGGCCGGCGCGGCGCGCGCGGCCACGGATCATCGTGGTTTCAGTCATCGTCTCGGGTCTGTTCGGCCACCCAGTGCAGGTACGGGGCGAGGCCGCCTTGGGCTTCGACCGCGACCGCTTCCGGCAGTTCATACGGGTGCAGGGCCTGCAGCCGCGCGATCAGGGCGTCCTGGCGCGCGGCGGTGGTCTTGATCAGCAGCAACACTTCCTCGCCGCGCTCCACCGTGCCTTGCCAGCGGTAGGTCGAGGTGACGCCGGGCAGCACGTTGACGCAGGCCGCCAGGCGCTCACCGACCAGCACCTGGGCGATGGTGTCGGCGGTGTCCGGGTCGGGGCAGGTGCTCAGCACCAGCCGCACGGGCGGGTCGTCGAGGGGGGACATGGGCCGGGAGTGTACCGGCGCGCCCGCGGCCAGGGCCAATGGCGAAGGTCGTGGCCGGCCAGCCGTGACGTGTGACCGGCGTGGGTCCGGTGCCACGTCTCCTGCCGTAGGCTGGTCGTTCCGGACTCCAGGACGCTTCCATGACCCTTCGGTCTCCCCTCGCTTGCCGCCTGCTGGCCGGCGCCGTGCTGTGCCTGCCCGTGGCGACGGCCCTGGCCGCCCAGGACGACCCGGTGTCGGGCATCCGCGTGCGCGCGGCCTGCTTCGAAACGATGGCGCAGTCGCGTCGGGTCCTGGCCGACCTGAGCTGCGAGAGCGCGATGCAGTGTTGGTCCGACACCGACCGCATGCGCGTGCGCCCGGCCGAAGCCGCGCAGGGCGATGGCGACTGGGCGGCGTCGGGCCTGGTCTACGTCGACGAAGCCGGCCGGGTGCTGGAGGAGCCGCCGATGCAGGGCACGATCCGCGCGGTCTGGGACATGAGCGTGCCCGAAGCCGGAGCCCCCGCGCGCCTGCGCCTGTTCGATGGCGACTCGCCGGTGACGGCGGTGTTCGAGCCGGTGGCCGGCTGCTCGGCCTTGCCCGAGGCCGCGGTGAAGCGTCTGCTGGGGCGCTGACGTCGCCGCCCACGGGACGGCGACGCCGATGCCAGGCGATTACTGAGCGAGCTGGCAGCTGGCCGGGCGGGTGGAGTTGAACAGCCCCGCCGTCGCCCATTCCGGGTGGTCGATGAAGGGGTTGCGGTTGCCCTGGAAGCTGAAGATCACCTCGTTGCGCTCGCGCTCGGCCGCATCCGGCGGATCGGCCTGGTGCCAGGCCAGCAGCGTCGACAGCAGGCCCATGTAGGCCGGCGAGGTGGAGGTGATCACGATCTTGCTGCGGTCGTCGGTCAGTTCCAGATCCGGCTCGCTCTGCGTGGTCGCCGCGTCGCGCCCGCCTTCGTAGCGGATCGCCATGTACATCACCGCGCGCGCCATGTCGCCCTTGCGGTGGCCCCAGACCTGGAACGAACCGCCGTTGCCGTCCGGGCCCTTCACCCAGTTCGAGTTGCCCGGATACACGCCGCTGCCGCCGCCGAAGCCGGCGTTGGCTTCGGTGATGCGCTCGCCGCAGCCGCCGGCCAGCGTGCAGTCGGCATAAGGCTTGTTGCCGCGATCGGCGTTCCAGGTCGCGTCGGTGAGGTAGAGCATGTGCGTGTCGGTGTACGGCGCGTAGGGCAGGCCCTTGTCGCCGGTGGCGCTGCCGAAGCCGAGCGAGTTGGGCCAAGTGTGCTCGCGGTTGTAGGTGATCCCGCTGCCGGTGCCGGCGCGCTCGCTGCCCTTGAGGTAGCTGCGGTTGCGGTAGGCATCGAGGATGCGGCCGGCGTTGTTCGGGTCTTCGTCGGCGATCTCCAGGATCGACCAGGTGTTGGTGGTGCCGCCGCTGTACGGGTAGGCCGTGTGGCCCTTGATCGTCTCGTGCAGCGAGCAGCGCAACTGGCTGGCGCTGCTGGTGTTGACGCGTGCGTAGTAGTCGCCGCCACCGCCGCTACCGGCGACGTTGAAAGCGACCACGCGATCCTGGGCCAGATGCGCGCCGCCGCTGTCGGTCACCTTGGCCGCGCTGACGGTCAGGCTGCAGCTTTCGCCGGCATGCAGTGCGGTGCCGGTAGAGATCGCGAACGTGCTGCCGCTGCTGGCCGGGCTCTACGCGACGTTGCCGCTCTGGCCGCACTGCAGCGCGAAAGCACCGGTGGCCAGCGTCACCGTTTCGCTGAAGGCGACCCACAGATCGCCTGCCGCCGGGAAATCGCTGGCGCCATCGACCGGCGTGGTGGCGGTGATCGTCGGCGCCGGGTTTGCGCCGGCGAAGGTCTGTCCGTTGTTGCAGGCGCCGAAGGTCTGCGTGGCTGATGCGCGCCACGTGAAGCTGCCGTAGCCGCTGCCGCTGCCGCCCAGTTGCAGCGACGTGCCGGCGGCGGTCGAGGATGACTCGCTCACCGGCAGGTTGACGCTGGTGCGTCCGGCGGCGGGGCCGTTGGACGCGGTGACCGCGCCTTCGTAACTGATGAACTGCACGACCGCGCCGCTGGCGTCGACCAGGGCGATGGCGTCGTTGGCACCGTTCTGCAGGCCGTTGCTCGGATAGCTCACCGTGGCGATGCGCACGCTGCCGCCGCAACTCACCAGGCTGCCGGCCGGCACCGGGTCGTTGTCGTAGGTCGTGGCGGCCGACGGCGTGGCGCCGTTGTATAGATGGATGCGGTAGCCGCTGAGCGTTTCGCCCGCAGTGGCGACCACTTCGATGCGCTCGCCGACATCGCCGCTGGCGGTGGCGTCGTCGTAGTGCAGCTCGTTGATGAACACCTCGGCCGAGGCGGGCATCGCCAGCGCGCAGGTCAACAATGCAAGCGTGGCGGACGACGGACGAACGGAACGACGGGCCTTCCTGGGCATCGCGGCAATCCTTGGCTGATGGTCCGCGCAGGCTAGCGGAGATTCATGACAGCCGGCGTCGACGCCCCGGCCAAGTGGCCGAAGCGTGACCGCGATCCGGATCGAGGCGTGCTCAGCGCGCCGGGCGCGCGCCGCCGGAGGGGCCGGCCCCACGGACGCGGCCGGTGCGCAGTTCGGCCATCTGTTCGGCCAGTTCCACCAGCGGCGCCTTGGCGCGCAGCGGCGCGTCGCGGAAGGCGGCCAGCAGGCGCAGTTCCAGCGGGTCGTCCACCAGCACCGCGTCGGCGGCGGCCACCGAGTCCAGCACCGTGTCCTGCGACAGGTCCATCTTGCCGCGCCCGGTCGCCAGCCACTCGAACTGGACCCCGGTGATCAGGGCGATCTCGCGCAGGTGGGCCATGCTGGGGTGCTTGCCGCGGGTCGACTCCCAGTGGCCGACCGCGCTGCGCTGCACGCCGACGGCGGCACCGAGGGCGGCCTGCGACAGCCCGGCGTGGCGGCGGGCGAGGCGGATGCGTTGCTGGGGTGTCATGGGCTTGGATACCAATGTTCACGAGGCGACCGAAATACACGCGAAGCTGTGCGTTTCCGGTAGCGCTGTCCGTTTTCCTCATGGATGAGCGTCAACGGCATCAAGGGCATGGTGCTGCGCTGTCTACTGGAATTCAACAGTGGCGCGCTGGAAAGAGTGACGCAATGCGCACAAGATCGACCCACGCTGACAGGGAACGTCGGTCGAGACAGGGCGTCGGTTCGGGGGACGGGTGCAGGATCGCGCCAATGCCGAGGACGGCCATCTCCGAAACCATAAAGAGCGCGTTCCACGGGACGCGCTCTTTTCTTTGTGTCCGAGCGACGTCGCGCCCGCGCCCGCCCGGATGGCCGGCTGCCGCGGCGCCCCGCGTGATCTGTCCGCGCGCCTCTTGAAAGCCCGTCGGCGCCCCCCATCTCCCACGCAGTCCCGGCTTGCCGGGATTCATTTGCCCCGCGCATTGGCACTCGCCCGCGGCGATTGCTAAAATTCCGCCACTTTCCCCAACCATTCAACCACTTACGAGGTTGCCATGAATATCAAGCCGCTCTACGACCGCGTGGTCATCAAGCGCATGGA
>JABFVP010000692.1 GCA_013362725.1 Cupriavidus sp. | reverse complement strand
GTTGCCATGACGACCGATATCACCCTGGCCTTGCCGCAAGAGGATGCGGCCAGGCTGCGCAAGGAATTCGACCAGTTCATCGGGGTCTCGACCGGGCTCGATCGCGAGTTCCTGCCGCCCGAGTTCCATGACTTCCTGCGCGCGCGGCTGCTGCAGCATGACGGCCCGCTGACCGAGCGCGCGGTCTCGCGGCTGCTGTCCGGGGGTGAGTACGGCTGGGCGCGCCGCGTGTTCGACAAGCAGCTGCCCAATGCGCTCGCGGCGCTGATGCGCGACGCCCAGCGCTTCGGCTTCGGCCTGGCGGTGCAGCCTGGCTGGAGCGGCGAGCAGCGCCTGGCGCATGCGCGTGAATGGGCGGCGCAGGTGCTGGCCGAATGCGGCGCCGATAGCGCTTATACCGAGGCGCTGGCGACCCAGGTGGCGGCGTCGGCCGAAGACCTGCGTGCGCTGGAAGAGCGCATGCGCACGCCGGCATGGCGCCTGGCCGAAAGCCTGCGCCAGCGCGCTTATGACCTGATGTACGCGCTGCAGACTGAAGACAACGAAGCCGCCGGCCGCGCGCGCGTGGGCGAGTTGCGCGGCATGCTGGGGCTGGCGCTGGAGTACGGCTCGATCCAGCCCGAGGAGGCGTCGCGCGTGCTGGAGCAGGTGGAGCGCGTGCGCCCGGCATTGTTTCGCGAAGCCCCCGACGACGTGTTCGCGCGGCTCGCGAACTGGCTGCGCCGATTGTTCGGACATTGACGCTGGCACGGCCGCGTCGCGCCGATTCGCGCGGGCGATTTTGGACAGTATTACGAACATCGTGCACGGCGATACACTCCGCGCGGCCGTCGTCAATAGAGGAATCCAGCAGGCTACCAACCTCGTGCCCGCGCGTTTGTTGCAGAGGGCTTTTGCTGGTGCCGTCTTAAGCCAAATCAAAAGTCAAACGCGTGACTTGTTACAAAATGTGCGGCGGCAATGTCTTTTTCATGCGACATTAGGTTCACCCCCGCGTAAGTAGGGATTGGCATTGCGGGGCGATTGCCGATATAAACGTAACGGTCTTGCTTACACTCTGTAACACTTGTAACGGAGTTGATTACAGTTGGACTTGGGCGTAGTTCCTTAGTCGTACGTTGTACCCGCCCCGCCGCAAACAAACGATCTGGTCGCCGGGCCCGCCAGGGCAACGGTAAGCGCCGGACAAGCGGCCACGGTGGGTTTTTGGTAGCGGGGATAAATTGGAAAGCAGTGAAGTTCTCCAGGAGATCAGGGAGGTTAACCTCGCCTATCTGCTGCTCGCGCAACGCCTTGTGCGCGAAAACCAGGTCGAAGCCATGTTCAGGCTCGGGGTCAGCAAGGAAATCGCGGACATCCTTGCCAAGCTGACCTCGGCGCAACTCGTCAAGCTCGCGGCATCCAACATGGTGCTGTGCAGGTTCCGCTTCGACGACCACGCGCTTCTGTCCACTCTCACCCACACGGCCAAGAGCCATGACATGCAGCAGATCCACGCCGCGATCCTGCTCGCACGTCAGCCTGTGGAGTCGCTCAATTGACCGCGCTCCTGCAGGCCGAGCCAAACCGGAGCTACACGGCCACCTCCGTTCCCAGCCGCAAGAGCGTGCTCCAGGACGCCAACCAGACCCAGCTCGCGATCGAGCTGATCGGCCTGGGCGCGCGCCTGCAGGTGCTTGAAGCCGAGACCACGCTGTCGCGTGACCGGCTGATACGCCTGTACAAGGAGCTGCGCGGCGTCTCGCCTCCCAAGGGCATGCTGCCGTTCTCGACCGACTGGTTCACCACCTGGCTGCCGAATATCCACTCGTCTTTGTTCTTCTCTGCCTACCAGTTCATGGTGCAGGAAGGCGAGACCGTGGGCATCCGCGCGGTGGTGGCCGCCTACCGCCTGTACCTCGAGCATGTTTCGCTGCTCGGCGGTGAAATTGTCTTAAGTTTCACGCGGGCCTGGACGTTAGTACGGTTCTTCGAGAGCAACATGCTGCAGCTGTCCCGGTGCACGTGTTGCGGCGGACAGTTTGTCACGCACGCGTATGAGCCGCACGCGAACTTCGTGTGCAGCCTGTGCCGTCCGCCGTCGCGCGCAGGGAAAGTAAAGAAGCTCTCGAAAGACGCCGCCGCCGTGCAGACCAACGCCTGATCCTGGTCAAGGTCCGCCGGCTGGCAAGCTTGCTGCGCTGGCGGACGGATTCTCTCCGTGCGCCCGTGCCGCGGGCCAATGAGCGTGGCTGACGCGCGTTTTTAGACGGGGATCCGATCGTGCTAGTAGTTCTTGGCTATGTCGTCGTGGTTGTGGCGGTGCTTGGCGGTTACGCCATGACCGGCGGCCACATGGGCGCGCTATATCAACCGGCGGAATTCGTGATCATTGGCGGCGCCGCCTTCGGCGCCTTCATTGCCACGAACACGGGCAAGGCCATCAAGGCGACCGCCCGTGCGCTGCCCGGACTGTTCAAGAGTTCCAAGTACAAGAACGTGCTGCTGTCCAAGGCACGGCGCGAGGGCATCCTGTTCCTGGAAAAGGAAATCGCCGACCCCGCCGCCAGCAGCGTGTTCAGCCAGTACCCGCGCATCCTGTCGGATCCGGTGGTGATGGAATTCCTCACCGACTACCTGCGCATGATGGTCAACGGCAACATGAACGCGTTCGAGATCGAGGCCCTGATGGACCACGAGATCGAGACCTTCCGCCATGAAGCCGAGATCCCCGCCCATGCGCTGTCGCGCGTCGGCGATGGCCTGCCGGCGTTCGGCATCGTCGCCGCGGTGATGGGCGTGGTGCATGCGCTGGGTTCGGCCGACCTGCCCCCGGCCGAGCTGGGCGCGCTGATCGCGCACGCCATGGTCGGCACCTTCCTCGGCATCCTGCTGGCCTACGGCTTTATCTCGCCGCTGGCCGCGCGCATCGAGCTGCAGGTGTCCGAGAACGTCAAGGTCTACGAGTGCATCAAGGTGGTGCTGCTGGCTTCCCTGAACGGCTACGCGCCGCTGGTGGCGGTGGAGTTCGGCCGCAAGGTGCTGTACTCCACGGTGCGTCCGTCGTTCCTCGAGCTCGACGACCACGTGCGTGAAGTCAAGAGCCTGAACTAAGCAGCCGGCAACGCACGCAGCAAGGGGCACCACATGAGCAGCGCACACGATATGCGTCCGATCATCGTCCGCCGGGCGAAGTCGCACGCCAGGCCGCACGGCAACCACAGCTGGAAGATTGCCTACGCCGACTTCATGACGGCGATGATGGCGCTGTTCCTGGTGCTGTGGCTGCTGTCCAGCGCCAACAAGAAGACGCTGGAAGGCATTGCCGAATACTTCCGCATGCCGCTCAAGGTCGCCATCGTCGGCGGCGAGAAGAGCAGCCAGTCGCCCAGCGTGATTCCCGGCGGCGGCATGGACGTGATGCGCAAGGACGGCGAGATCATGCGCGCGCACGACAACGACCCCAGCGACGAACAGCGCCGCAACGAACAGCAGGAAGCGCAGCGCCTGCGCGCGCTCAAGCAGCGCCTGGAACAGATCATCGAGAACAACCCGGTGCTGCGCCAGTTCCGCCCGCAGCTGCTGCTGGACATCACCAGCGAAGGCCTGCGCATCCAGATTCTGGATACGCAGAACCGGCCCATGTTCCGCACCGGCAGCGCGATCGTCGAAAGCTATATGCGCACCATCCTGCGCGAGATCGGCCCGGTGCTGAACGAGCTGCCCAACAAGGTCAGCCTGTCCGGCCATACCGACGCGGCCAACTATTCCAACGGCGAGCGCACCTACAGCAACTGGGAGCTGTCCGGCGACCGCGCCAACGCCTCGCGCCGCGAGCTGATCGCGGGCGGCATGCAGGAGGGCAAGGTGCTGCGCGTGCTGGGCCTGGCCGCGACCATGCCGCTGGACAAGAGCGACCTGCTCGCGCCGATCAACCGCCGCATCAGCATCGTGGTGCTGAACCAGAAGGCGCAGGCCCGCTTCGAGGCCGAGAACGCCAGCGCCGCCGAGGTCACGGTGGCGGCGCAGGCCGGCAAGGCCGCGCAGGAGATGCAGGCAGGGCTGGCGGGCGCGTCGGCACCGGCAGCGCCGGCATCGGGCAGCAAACCAAGACGCAGGACCGCTG
>JABFVP010000327.1 GCA_013362725.1 Cupriavidus sp. | reverse complement strand
GACCCTCGAATCCCGCCCCGGCGACCCAGCCCGCCACGCGCCCGCCTTGGGCGAGCGCCTGCAGGGCTGCGAGCAGCCTGGCACCGTCGACCTGCAGGCTGGCCGGCTCGCCGATTCCGTGCCAACGCGTGCTCGCCCGCCGCGTATCGGCATCGCCGAACAGGTCGAGCGCTTCCACTTCGAAGCCGTCGTCACGGGCGGCTTCGGCCAGCATGCGGGCGGAAATGGCGGCAACGGCCAGCGTGGTCATGTCGCTCAGCCTGCGGGCTTGGCGGCCTTCTCGGCAATGAAGGCGCGCGCCGTTTCGAACGCCTGCGCAAAGCTCAGCACCAGCGCTTGCGGCGCATCGTGCATCTGCAGCAAGAGCCGCTGCTGCGTCTGGTACTTGACGTTTCCGACCGCCAGCGCGCCGATTCCCACGGCCGACGTGCCGGCCAGCGGCTTGGCGTCGTCCTGCACGCCGATGCCGGCAATGCCTTCGGGCGGCACGGCGTTCAAGTCGGCCGCCACCTTCAGCCGCCTGGCGCAAGCCAGCGCCTGGGCCGACACAACCTGCACGCCGGCGGCCGCGCATGCGAGCAGCACGTCGGCATCGGCGATGGCGCTGCACAGTGCCGCGGAATCGGCACTGGATGCGCCTTGCAGCTCGACACCGAATCGCTCGCCCGTCTCGCGCGCCGCCTCGTCGGCCGCACCTGTGCCTCCGCGGCTGGCAAGGAACACCTGCGCCCCGGCCTGGGCGGCAATCACGCCCGCAACTCGGCCCACCGGCCCTGTTCCTCCCACCACCAGCACCCGCAGGTCCTTCAGCCCCTGGGCATGCGCAGGCTGCAGCGCCGCTTCGACGCAAGCCACCATGGCGGCCGCCGTCGTGAAGGCCCCGCTGGGATCGGCCATCAGGGAAACCTGGAAGGGCTTGAACATGGCTGCCTTCGCACGGTCGAGCTGGTCGGCCGCCACCAGCGCGTCCCTCCCGCCGATGAAGATGCCGGTGCGCGCCAGGCCCTTGGGGCTGCGCGAGAAGATGGTGTCCTGCACCAGGCCGGCAACGGCATCCGTCTGCACGTCGCAGTACGGCGCAATGACCTGGTAGCCCGCATCGGCGGCCATGTTGATGTCGAACGGGCTCATCTGCCGGCCCGGCGTGAGCATGTGGAGGATGTAGGGGCGTTCCATTTGTCGTGACCTCTTCGTGTGCCCGCTCAGCGCGCCGGCGCGCTCCGCCGGTTGTCCGCCAGCACCGCGCCGGCATTTCGGCCCGCCACGATGCGAAGCACCAGCGACGGGGCTGCGACCTGCGCCGCACGCAACGCATCGACCATCTGCTGCGCGCTGGCCTGCGACGGCAGGATGGCAAAGCCGGTGGGCCCCCACGAACTCTGGCCCAGCGCGGCGGCGGGCTCCGCGGCGCCGATCCACTCGATGACCCGCTCCACCGCCGCGCTGGCAAAGGCGCGGCCACCTTGCGCGGGCGCGAAATGCTGGCCCAGCACACGCTGCACGTGGGTGATGCCAGCGGCAAAGGGTGCGAAGTCGGCAGCGGCTGCGCCCGGCAGCACGCGCATCAGCACCTGGTGGCAGATGTCGGCAGCCTGCGCACGCGAAAGCGGCGCAAGCGCCTCGATCCGCCGCCGCTCCTCCGCGCCCGACAAGCCCTTCAGCGCCGTGTCCTGCACCACCAGGACGCGCCAGGCCGCGGGCAGTGCAACGCGCGAAAGCACCGGCGCCGGTTCGCCGTTGGCGCCCGGGCCGCCGTCGACCAGCAAGCCGCCCTGGTCGAACCCGGCTATGCCGATGCCCGAACGCAGCCCTCGGCCCAGCCACTGGGCCAGGCGGGCCGTCTGGATGCCCAGCCCATGCCACTGCGCAAACGCCCGCCCGATGGCCAGCGCCAGCTGGGTACCCGAGCCGAAGCCGGCATGGTCGGGCATCACCTTCACGAGCCGCAGCTGCACGGGCTCAGTACGGCCGCTTTCGCGTTGAAGCCGGGCCAGCCAGGCTTGCGCGCGATCGATCTCGCCATGTTCCGCAGCGCCGCTCGCAACAACCACCGTACGGGTGGCGGCACTGATCTCGACCTCGGTCTCGAAACCGTCGATGACCAGGCCCAGGCTGCCGAATCGCCGGCCCAGCGACGCGCTGGGGTCGAGAAAGCCCAGGTGCAGCCGCGCCGGCGCGCGCAGCGACACGCTGGCCTTCGAATCTTCGACCCCGGCTTGGGCAAGCAGGCTGCTGGTGCAATCCATTGGCCATGGCAAAGCAAGCTCCATTCCCCGCTTGCCCCGCGGGCGCTTGCAGCGAATGCCAGCCGTGGCGAAGGCACCATGGAGCCGCCGGCAACGTCCTCACCTGTTTCAAGTTGAGGACACTGTGTCACCACGTGTCAGTCAGTCGTACTTCATGTACTTGAAGCGCGGGTCGTCGGGTGTGCCCTCCAGCGCTGCGCCGGGCGCGGCGGCCGGCTGCCACATGAGGACTTCCTCGATCTTCTTCGCGAGCTCGAAGTCCTTCTCGGTCACGCCCTTGGCGGCGTGATTCATGAGCTTGACGATCACGAAGGCATAGGACACGTTGAGATCGGGGTGGTGCCACGCGGCTTCGGCCAGGTGTCCCACGGTGTTGACGACCATCAGGGTGCCTTTCCAGCCACTGGTCTTGAACTTGCGTCGGATCCAGCCATCCTCGAAGTACCACTTCGGCAATTCGTCGGCAAGCCGCGCCGTGATTTCCTCCGGCGTGAACACCTCGGAGGCCGTCTTCTTGCGCCAACTGGTCATGTCAGTGTCCCCTTCAGGTCGGCGCAACCGCACTCGGCGCACGCCGTGCCGGTTCAAAGCCACGCCGGCGGGAGAGGAGTAGCCATGAACAACACCCTGGGGCTTGCCAGCGCCATCGCGACCCTGCTCTTGCTGGCCGCGGCCGGCGCATTGCAGGCCAGCGCTGCGGACCTGTCGCCCGAGCAGGTGGGCGCCCTGCTCAAGGCCGCATCGCCGGCGGCGCCTGCCAATCTTGCGGGCAAGGACCTGTCGGACATCGACCTGAGCAGGCTGGACTTCCGGCATGCCAACCTGCGCGGCACCAGCTTCTTCGGCAGCAAGCTCGTGCAGGCGGATTTCCGCGGCGCCGCGCTGCAAGGCGCCAACCTCAACGGTGCCTGGCTCATGGGCACGGACTTCACCGGCGCCGATCTCAGCCGGGCCAGCCTTCTGTCAGTGGTGGTGCTCGGGGGCGAGGTGAAGAAGCGGCCGGTCTTCAAGGACGCCAACATGACCGGCGTCAAGATGATCGCGGACCTGCCGGGGGCCGACCTCTCGGGCGCCAACTTCAGCCAGGCCATGGTCGGGGTCAACATCAAGAACCAGGGCATGGGACAGATGCGCACGGACCTGTCCAACGCCAACCTGGCGGGCGCGACGCTTGCGGGCGCCGACTTCAATCGCTCGCTGATGACTTTCTGCAACCTGCGGGGCAGCAACCTGCGCGGCGCGAATTTCTTTCGCGTGAAGCTCGGCGGCGCCGACCTCACCGGGGCCGACGTGACCGGCGCAGACTTCACCGAGGCCGACCTGGACGGAACGATCTTTCGGGACGTGAAAGGATTCGACGCGGCCAAAGGGCTGGACCGCGCCGAGAACTTCGGCAAGATCGTCCGCTGACGGCGCGCCCCGGCCGCGCCGGCGGGCTGCTGGAGAGCTACTCGAGGGTGAAGCCCACCTTCAGCGTCACCTGCCAGTGGGCGATCTTGCCGTCCTTCACATGGCCGCGGGTCTCGGTCACCTCGAACCACTGGATGTTGCGCACCGTCTCGCTGGCCTTGGCAATGGCGCGCTGCACCGCGTCGTCGCTACTCGTGGCCGAGGAGCCGGTCAGCTCCAGTTGCTTGTAGACATGATTGCTCATGGATTGGCTCCTTGGGTTGCGCGCACGCTGCCGCGCGTACCCCCATTAAGCAGGCAAGCCGATCCTGATTCAAGCGCAGGCGACATGGACGACAGGCCGATCAGACATCGACCGACAAGCGCTCGGGCGCAGGCGGGGCCGACAACGCCGCGTACGCACCTTGTAATGCCCTTGTGCAGCACGCGACATCGACCCCACGAAGCGCAAGCGTTCC
>JABFVP010000545.1 GCA_013362725.1 Cupriavidus sp. | reverse complement strand
ATGCCAGCGTGTTGGCCAGCCACGCCGGGATCGCGCCCGCGCCGAACAGCCAGATCGCATAGGCGGCGGCCGCGTCGGCGGCGGTAGCGCCGGCCACCGCGCCCAGCACCGCGCGCGGGAACCCGGCCAGCGCCACGGCGAACGCCAGGCCGGCGATCAAGGCGATCCACAGCGCATGCATCACCAGCGCCGAGGCATCGTCACGCTTGCTGGCGCCCAGCGCGCGCGCGATCGCCGCGACCACGCCGCCGCCCATGGCGCCGGTAGACATCTGCTGCAGCAGCAGCGCAAACGGCAGCACCACGGCCCAGCCGGCCAGCGCCGCGGTGCCCTGGCGCGCGGCCAGCCAGGTTTCGATCAGTTGTGCCACCGCCTGCAGCAGGGCAATCAGCGCGGTGGGCGCGGCCAGCTTGCCGATGCGGCGGGCGATTTCGGTGGCCGGCACCGCGTCGGCGGGCAGGGTGCCGGCGGGCAATGCGCGCGTGTCAGTCATGGCGGGTCTCCGGCGCGGCCGCGGCGGCGTCGGTGTCGCCGAAGCGGCGGCGCAGGAAGCGGCCGGCGCCCGGACCCGGCAAAACGCGCACGTCGTCCAGCGTGATCGCGCTGCCGTCGGCGCGTGTCAGTGCGGGCTCGGCGATCTCGGTGCCGGTGCGGCGGTCCTGCAGCAGCGTCAACGGTCCCTTGTCATCGGTCATCCAGCGGTCGGCCCAGGCCTTGAGCGCGACGTAGGCAGGAAAGAAATCGCGGCCCTTGTCGGTCAGCTGGTAGACATGGCGGGCGCCGGCCTCGGGCATGACGCGCGCCAGCAGCCCGTGCGCCACCAGCGTCTTCAGGCGCGCGCTGAGGATGTTGGGGGCGATGCCCAGGTTGCGTTCGAACTCGTCGAAGCGCGTGCTGCCGTAGAAGGCCTCGCGCAGCACGAGGATGGCCCAGCGCTCGCCCAGCACGGCCATCGAGCGGGCCACGGGGCAGGGCATCGCGGTGAAATCGGTAGGGGGCATGGGTCTCCGCCGTTGTGTGCCACTTGCTATCGGTTTGCAAGCTGGCTGCAGCATAGCTTGCAAATCGAAAGTTTGCAGGCGGGCCGCTGCCATGATCTGCGAAAGCGTGCGTTCACCGGCCAGCGGTGCCGGCTACTTCACCGCGTCGCGAAATACCTCGAGCTTCTCCAGTTCCTCGCGCAGGAAGCCGATCAGCGCGCGCGTCGCCATCGACGGATGCAGGTTGGGCGTGGTGATGATGAACAGCTTGTTGCCCAGCCCCTCCGGGCGCCAGTCGGGCAGCACCGGTACCAGGTGGCCGGCGCGCACCTCTTCCCAGCCGATATAGACCGGCAGCATGCCGATGCCATGGCCTTCGCGCACGGCGCGCGCCAGGAACAGGAAGTGTTCGGACTGCAGCGTGGGCGTCAGCGCCACGTCCACGCGCTGGCCGTCGCGGTACAGCGAAAGCGGGAACTGGCGGGGCGGGTAGGGCGGGCACAGGAAGCTGCATCCGGCCAGGTCCGGCGGCACCTGCACCGGCGCAATCCTGGCGAGGTATTGCGGCGATGCATACAGTTGCCAGCGGATATCGCAGATTTCACGCGCCACGTGGTCCAGCGGCGGCGCCGAGGTGACCTTCAGCGCCACGTCGATCTCGGCCGCGATCAGGTCGTTGACGCGGTTGGCAAAGAACACCCGCAACGTGATGCCCGGATGCTTTTGTGCGAACTGCAGCAGCAGCGGCGCGATATAGGCGTCCCCTAGCCCTGTCGGCACGCTGACGCGCACATGGCCGCGCAGGGTCTTGCCCAGGCTGTCGATCTCGGCCTGCGCCGAGGCGACCTCCTGCAGCATGCGCACGCCGTGCTGGTACAGCGCCTGGCCGGGTTCGGTCAGCTCGAGCCGGCGCGTGGTCCGGCGCAGCAATTGCGCGCCCGCCTGGTGTTCCAGCTCGCGCAGCTGGCGGCTGACCTGCGAACGCGTAACGCCGCGCCGGCGCCCGGCTTCGGCAAGGTTGCCGGCATCGACGATGTCGACGAAGGCCTGGATCAGGTTGAGGTCCATCGGGAATTGCCTGCAGCATTGTCACGTCTGGCGCAACATTGTGATTCCGCCCGGCCTGATTGTCGATGCGTGGATACGCCGATACAGTGGTCGGCTGACAGAACCCAGGCAAGGAGACAGCGGATGGCCACGGACCTTTGGTATCAAGACATGCACCGCAGCGGCGAGGACTTGCTGGCGCGCGGCGCCCGCCTGGCCGGCGGCCTGCGCGCGCTCGGCGTGCAGGAGGGCGACGTGATCGCGGTACTGCTGCGCAACGACCCGGTGTATGCCGACGTGGTCCATGCCTGCCGCATCGCCGGCTGCTACTACTGCCCCATCAACTGGCATTTCACCGCCGAGGAAGTGCGCTTCCTGCTGACCGACAGCGCTGCCAAGGTGCTGTTGGTGCAGGACGACCTGCTGCCCGCGGTGCGCGACGCGATCCCGCCTGGCATGCCGGTGCTGTCGGTGGGCGGTCCTGCCGCAGGCGCGACGGAATATGAAGCGTGGCTCGCACAGCAGCCCGCCTATGACGGCCCGCGCGTGGCGCCGCGCGGCCATATGGCGTACACCTCGGGCACCACCGGCCGGCCCAAGGGCGTGGTGCGCCAGGCGCTGCCGCTGGACGGGCTCGAGCAACAGCTTGCGCGCATGCGTTCGGTGGTGCGCCAGACCTACGGGCTGGAACCGGGCTGCCGCGCGCTGATGTCGGCGCCGCTGTACCACAGCGCGCCGGGCTCGTTTATCCAGAACGCGCTGCAGATGGCGGAGCGCCTGGTGCTGACGCCGCGCTTCGACGCCGAGCAGTTGCTGGCGCTGGTGGAAAAGCACCGCATCGACGTGCTCTACCTGGTGCCGATCATGTACGTGCGCCTGCTCAAGCTGCCGCCCGAGGTGCGCGCCAGGTACGACCTGTCTTCGATCCGCTTCGTCGCGTCGACCGGGTCGCCGTGCGCGCCCGAGATCAAGCGTGCGATGCTGGAGTGGCTGGGCCCGGTGATCCATGAAACCTATGCCTCCAGCGAAGCCGGCATGATCACCGTGGCCACGCCGGCTGACGCCGCCGCGCGCCCGGGCACCGCCGGCAGGCCGGTCGACGACGCGCAGCTGCGCATCCTCGACGAGCACGGCCGCGAGTGCGCGCCGGGCGAAATTGGCCTGGTCTACGTGCGCCAGCCCGCTTACCCCGACTTCACCTACCGCAACAATGAGGCCGCGCGCGCCGCGATCGACCGCGACGGGCTGGTGACGCTGGGCGACATGGGCTATGTCGATGCCGATGGCTATCTGTTCATCTGCGACCGCGCCTCGGACATGGTGATCTCGGGCGGCGTCAACATCTACCCGGCCGAGATCGAGCACGAACTGGTGCGCTATCCCGGCGTGGCCGACTGCGTGGTGTTCGGCATTCCCGACGCGGAATTCGGCGAGCGCCTGCTGGCCATGGTGCAGCCGGTGCCGGGCGCCGAGATCCGCGAGGCCGAGGTGATCGGCTGGCTGCGCGAGCGGCTGTCCGGCTTCAAGGTGCCGCGCAGCATCGTGATCGAGGCGCAACTGCCGCGCGATGAAACCGGCAAGCTGGCCAAGCGCCGGCTGCGCGACCGATACTGGGAAGGCCGCCAGCGCCGCGTCTGAGCGCACCGGTGGAACTGCACCAGCACAAGCCGATAACGACAGGAGGAGACGCGATGCAGAACAAACCGACCCAGACTACCGGACGCACGCCACGGCGCGCCTGGCTCGCCGCGATCGCGGCCGGCGCAGGCTGCGCGCTGGCGCTCTGGAGCGGCGCCGCCCAGGCGGCCTATCCCGACCGCCCGCTCAAGCTGGTGGTGCCGTACACCCCGGGCGGCTCGACCGACCAGTTCGGCCGTGCGCTCGCCGACGGCATGTCGCGCCAGCTCGGCCAGACCGTGGTGGTGGAAAACCGCCCCGGCGCGGCCACCATGATCGGCACCACCAGCGTGGCGCGCGCGCCGGCCGACGGCTACACCATGGTGCTGGCGACCAACGGCAGCATGGTGCTCAACCCTATGCTGTACAAGAAGATCCAGTACGACCCGCCCAAGGATTTCCGCATCTTCAGCATTGGTGCC
>JABFVP010000302.1 GCA_013362725.1 Cupriavidus sp. | reverse complement strand
CTGGACGCCGATGTACCAGGAGCCGCTGGTGGCCATCGCCGCGCGCGGCAGCCCGGGCCGCGACGCGCGCGAGGCGCTGGCGGCCAATCCCTACCTGCGCTTCGACCGCAGCCAGCGCACCGGCGTGCTGGTGGAGCGCGCGCTGCGCCGCGCCCACCTGAAGGTCAATGAGTTCCTCGAGCTGAACGCAATCGAGGCGCTGGTCGAGCTGGTGCGGCAGGAAGTGGGGGTGACCGTGGTGCCCCTGCTGCGGCGCGCGCGCTGGCGCGACGACGACGCCTTGCGCGTGCTGCCGCTGCTGGTCAACGGCGAGCCGGTGCTGCGCCAGATCGGCATGCTGGAGCGGCGCGACCACAGCCGCGGGCAGGTCACGGCGGCGGTGCGCGCGGCGTGCAGCGAACTGTTCGGGGCCTAGCGGCGACGGCCCCGGATGAAAAAAAGGGCACCTCACGGTGCCCTTCAGGTTTGTTGCCGCCGGCGCCAGGCCGGCGATATTCCCTGCTTATTCTTCCTGGAACGCTTCTTCGCGCTTGGCCTTGATCGACGGCAGCGCCACGATCACGACCAGCACCGCGGCGGCGATCAGCAGGCCCATCGACAGCGGGCGCGTCACGAACACGCTGAAGTCGCCACGCGACAGCAGCAGCGAGCGGCGGAAGTTCTCTTCCATCATCGGCCCCAGCACGAAGCCGAGCAGCAGCGGTGCCGGTTCGCAGCGCAGCTTGATGAACAGATAGCCGATCACGCCGAAGGCGGCGGTCTGGAACACGTCGAAGGTGGTGTTCTGGACCGAGTACACGCCGATGCAGCAGAACGTCAGGATGGCCGGGTACAGGTAGCGGTAGGGCACCTTCAGCAGCTTCACCCAGATGCCGATCAGCGGCAGGTTCAGCACGATCAGCATCAGGTTGCCAATCCACATCGACGCGATCAGGCCCCAGAACAGCGCCGGGTTGCTGGTCATCACCTGCGGGCCGGGCTGGATGTTGTGGATGGTCATGGCACCCACCATCAGCGCCATCACCGCGTTGGGCGGAATGCCCAGCGTCAGCAGCGGGATGAACGAGGTCTGCGAAGCGGCGTTGTTGGCCGATTCCGGACCAGCCACGCCTTCGATCGCGCCCTTGCCGAATTCGTGCGAGAACTTCGAGGTCTTCTTCTCCAGCGAGTACGCCGCGAACGAGGCCAGCGAAGCGCCGCCGCCCGGCAGGATGCCCAGTGCCGAGCCCAGCAGCGTGCCTCGCAGCACCGCGGGGATCATGCGCTTGAAGTCTTCCCTGGTCGGGAACAGGTTGGTGATGTGGTCGGTAAAGGTCTCGCGGTGTTCCTTCTGCTCCAGGTTGGCGATGATTTCGGCAAAGCCGAACACACCCATTGCCACCGAGACGAAGTTCAGGCCGTCGGTCAGTTCCGGCACGTCGAACGAGAAGCGCGCGGCGCCCGAATTCACGTCGGTACCGACCAGGCCCAGCAGCAGGCCCAGCACGATCATGGCGATCGCCTTGACCAGCGAGCCCGAGGCCAGCACCACGGCGCCGATCAGGCCCAGCACCATCAGCGAGAAGTACTCGGCAGGGCCGAACTTGAACGCCAGTTCCGACAGCGGCGCGGCAAACGCGGCCAGGATCATGGTGGCGACGCAGCCGGCGAAGAACGAGCCCAGGCCCGCTGTCGCCAGCGCCACCCCGGCCCTGCCTCGCCGGGCCATCTGGTAGCCGTCGATGGTGGTCACCACCGACGACGATTCACCGGGCAGGTTCACCAGGATGGCGGTGGTCGAGCCGCCATACTGCGCACCGTAGTAGATGCCGGCCAGCATGATCAGCGCCGCCACCGGCGGCAGCGTGTAGGTCACCGGCAGCAGCATGGCGATGGTGGCCAGCGGCCCCAGGCCCGGCAGCACGCCGATCAGGGTGCCCAGCACGCAGCCCAGGAAGGCATAGGCGAGGTTCTGGAAGGTCAGGGCGGTGGAGAAGCCCAGACCCAGGTTGGTGAGTAGTTCCATGTTGGCGGCCTCCTTAGCTTGCCAGGAAAGCCGGCCACACCGGCATCTGCAGGTTGATGCCGTACACAAACGCACCCATGCTGATCAGCACCAGGATGATCGCGTTCAGGATCGCACCCTTCCAGCTGAATTCGTGGCTGGCCATCGACGACACCAGCACCAGCACCAGCACCGACAGCACCATGCCCAGCGGCTTGAGCAGCAGGCCGAACAGCACCACCGCACCGAGGATCCACAACAGCGTCTTGATGTCCCAGCGCGCCAGCCTGTCCGCCTCGGTCCTGTGAGACAGCGAGCCCCACAGCACCAGCGCGCCCAGCAGGGCGAGCACGATGCCGAGCCAGAACGGGAAGTATCCCGGTCCCATTGTTGCGGCGGTTCCCATGGAATAACCGCGCGCGACCCAGGAAAAGCCGAATCCGACCAGGATGAACATCAGGCCGGAGGCAAAGTCCTTTTGGCTACGTATGCGCAAAGTGAATCTCCTCGATAAGACTGCTTGAAATCTGCGGCGGGCCTCCGTGTTGCCTTTGTTGCATTGCATCAACAAGGCGAGTCCGGGGCCTTCCGGCGGGCAGGGTGGAAGGTAAGGGTGCGACCTTTCAGCTACCTTTCAGATGTCTGCAAATGGGGTCATGGTTCGGGTATCCCCTAGTGAGAGCACGCTTAAAAGTGCCGCTGCGCCAGGCTGCAGGCGGCTTTGCGGGTGGAAGCCCGGGCCGCTGCGCTATCATCCGGAACGGTCCTGCGCACCGTGGTGGCCCACCGGGCCGGCAGGGTTCTGAAAGGTTCCGAAAGTTTCTGAAAGGTCCTGAAAGCTTCCGGCGGCGAATCCCAGGCAACACAAGGAGCGTTTTGGAAAGCATCGACCATGTCATCCTGCTCGGCGCCGTCGTGATGTCGCTGGGCATCGTGCTGGGCGCGTTCTCGGCGCGCTTCGGCGTGCCGGTCCTGCTGGTGTTTCTGGCAGTGGGCATGCTGGCCGGCGTCGACGGCCCCGGCGGCATTCGCTTCTCGGACACCTGGCTCAGCTTTCTGGTGGGTAACCTGGCGCTGGCCATCATCCTGCTCGACGGCGGGCTGCGCACCCGCCTTGCCACCTTCCGCGTGGCGCTCAGGCCGTCGCTGTCGCTGGCCACGGTCGGGGTGCTGGTGACGGCCGCGCTGGTGGGGATCTTCGCCGCCTGGCTGCTAGGCATCGACTGGCGGCTGGGTCTGCTGCTGGGGGCCATCGTCGGTTCGACCGATGCCGCGGCGGTGTTCTCGACGCTCAACAGCAGCGGCATCCGGCTCAAGGACCGGGTCGCCAGCGTGCTCGAGATCGAATCCGGCATCAATGACCCGATGGCAATCTTCCTGACGCTGACGCTGATCGAATGGCTGACCGCGCCCGGCGGCCTGACGCCGCTGGCCCTGGGGCTGCGCCTGCTGGTGCAGTTCGGCGTGGGCGGCGTGCTGGGGCTTGGGCTCGGCTATTGCCTGGCCAATGTGCTGGAGCGCACGCGCGTGGCCGAAGGGCTGCAGTCGATCCTGCTGTGCTCCGGCGGCGCGATGGTCTTTGCCATCGTGCAGAGCGCCGGCGGCAGCGGCTTCCTGGCGGTGTACCTGACCGGCATGCTGATCGGCAACCGCGAGCGCGCCGTCACTGCCGACACCATGCGCGCCATGGACGGCATGGCGTGGCTGGCGCAGTCCGCCATGTTCCTGCTGCTCGGGCTGCTGGTGTCGCCGCACCGGATCTGGGAAGTCGCCGGCCCCGCGGTGGCGGTGGCGGCCTTCCTGATGCTGGTGGCGCGGCCGGTGGCGGTATGGCTGGCGCTGCTGCCGTTCCGCTTCAATGCGCGCGAGACCGGCTTTATCGCCTGGATGGGGCTGCGCGGCGCGGTGCCGATCGTGCTGGCGCTGTTCCCGCTGCTGCGCGAGGTGCCGCAGTCGGGGCTGCTGTTCCGCATTGCCTTTGCGGTGGTGCTGGCCAGCCTGCTGTTCCAGGGCACCACCGTGGCGGTGGCGGCGCGGCTGGCGCGCGTGCTGCGTCCCGGCTACCCCGAGCCGCTGGCGCGCTCGCGCCAGCGCGGCACGCGCGCGCCCATCCTGGCAGGGATGCAGTTCGAGGTCGGCCCCGACGCGCCG
>JABFVP010000062.1 GCA_013362725.1 Cupriavidus sp. | reverse complement strand
GACCACCGGCGTCGCGCCGCCATATGAACGCTTGAAGTCGCCGGCGTTCGGGATCTCGGCTTCGAGCGCGACATAGTTCCATGAGCGGCCGCGGAAGATCTTCTGCAGCTCCAGGTCATGGACAGCCTGGCTGGTGTAGACCCAGTCCGGAATATAGTGCAGTCCGTCCTCGGGCCAGCGGCATTCGGCCAGTCCCGGGTTCTTCTTGCCCAGCGTGTGCTGGATCACCGCTTGTGTCTGGTACATGTTGGGGTCCTCTCAGAGTGTGATGGAACTGTCTGCTTGCGCCTGCCGTTCGCGGACGAACTGCCTCAGCGGCAACGTGTCGTCGCACAGGCGTGCCAGCTGCGCCGAGACGTCGTGTCCGACCAGTGCGCGCAGCTGGCGCAGGTCGCCGCCGGCATTCACGGCAATGGCATGGCGCAGGCGCCCGTGGCGGGTGCCGAGCAGCATGAACTTCGGGGTGGCGGCATCGTGGGCTGCGATACCGCGCCAGGCATAGCGGAGATCCGGATGCGCGGCGCCGAGCATCTGCACGTTGCAGCCGAACTGGTCGGTCCAGAACCAAGGTAGCGCCGCGGGCTCCGCCGCCACGCCCATCATCGCCGCCGCCGCGATGCGCGCCTGTTCATTGGCGCTTTGCCACGACTCGAGCCGCATCTCGGCGTCGAAAAGCGGCTGGTACTGGCTGCAGCAGTCGCCCGCGGCATAGATCGACGGCGCGCTGGTGCGGCACTGTTCGTCGACCTGGATGCCGCCATTCTGCGGATGCAGCGCCAGGCCAGCGCCGGCGGCGAGCGCCACTTCCGGTGTCAGGCCAATCGCCACCACCACCAGCGCAGCGCTCAGCGCGGAGCCGTCGTCGAGTCGCAATTGCACGCCATCGCCCTGAACGTGGCAGTGACCGATGCCGCAGCCAAGGCGCAGGGTCACGCCTTGTGCCCGCACCCGGTCTGCCAGCCAGCAGCCAAGCTCCGGCGGCAGCGCGCGACCCAGCAGGCGGTCTGCGCTCTCGACCAGCGTGACCTTCAGGCCCATGCCTGCAGCGGTCGAAGCGGTCTCCAGGCCAAGGAAGCCGCCGCCGATCACCACAAGTTCGCCTGCGCGCTGCATGGCGTCGCGCAGGCGCGCCGCGTCATCCAGCGAGCGCAGGTAATGCACATGGGGCGTGCCCGGCGGCAGCGCCGGCAGCACACGGGCATTGCCGCCGGTGGCGAGCAGGCAGGCGTCGTAGCCGATGGCGCTGCCGTCGGCCAGGTGCGCGACATGCCGCGCGGCATCGAGTGCGGTGACGCAGGTGCCGAGCCGCAGCTCGATGTCCTGGTCGGCATAGAAGCTGACGGGGTGCACCCCGATCTTGCCGTCCTGTTCGACGTTGGCAAGCACGGACTTGGACAGCGGCGGACGCTCGTACGGCGCATGCCGTTCGCCGCCTGCCATGACGATGCGGCCGCCATAACCAAGGCCGCGCAGCGCGGCTGCGGCCATGGCCCCGGCCTGGCCGGCGCCGACGATCAGGATGGGCGTGTGCTGTGTCATGACGGGCTCCCTTACAGCTCGACCCACACCCGGCTGTCTTCGATCTTGACCGGGTAGGTGCGGATATCGCCGGTGGCGGGTGCGCACATCGCCTTGCCGGTGCGGATGTCGAAGCGGGCCTGGTGCAGCGGGCATTCGATGCAGCCGTCTTCGAGGTAGCCGTCCGACAGCAGGGCGTACTGGTGCGTGCAGACGTTGTCGGTGACAAAGTACGCGTCATCGCTGCGATAGACGGCAAGCTGGCGATCGCCCAGCGTCAGCGGCATCACCTCGTCGTTCTGCAGCGTGTCGGCCGCATCGATGTGAATCCATGCCATGGTTATCTCCGTGAGGCTAATTTGTCAGTATGCTGATTATATAAGATCAGTGTACTGATGTTGTGGGCACGAAATATCCTCGTTAACCCTGGCTGGTGCGTGCCGTCGCTGGCGTAGCCGCGGCATTGTGCTGCAGCGTGCGACCTGCCTGCCACCGCGCCAGGATCTCGCCCATGATGCCGCGGCGGAACGTCAGCACGCAGACCACGAAGATCAGCCCGGTCACCATGCTCACCGACTCGCCCAACGTATCGAACCAGCCGATCCCGGTCATCGCCGCCAGCGCGTTGCCCGCATCCCCCAGCTTGTTCTCCAGCGCGACAATGACCAGCGCGCCGACCAGCGGGCCGGACAGGGTGCCCATGCCGCCGACCAGCGTCATCAGGATCACCGAGCCCGACATCATCCAGTGGACATCGGTCAGCGTGGCGAAACCCAGCACCAGCGTCTTGAGCGCACCCGCGAGCCCCGCAAGCGCCGACGACAGCACGAATGCCAGCAGCTTGAACCGGTCCGCGTCATAGCCCAGCGAAACCGCGCGCGGCTCGTTCTCCTTGATTGCCCGCAGGATCTGCCCGAAGGGCGAATTGACGATGCGCATGATGCCGAGGAAGGCCGCGACCGTGATCGCCAGCACGACGTAGTACATGGTCTGGTCGGACGCCAGCGGCAGCACGCCGAACAGCTCGCCGCGCGGCACCGCCTGCATGCCGTCCTCGCCGCCGGTCACCGGTGCCTGCAGGCAGAAGAAGTAGAACATCTGCGCCAGCGCCAGTGTGATCATCGCGAAGTAGATGCCCTGGCGGCGGATCGCCAGCGCGCCGAACACCAGCCCCAGCAAAGCACCGAAGGCGATGCCGGCCAGCAACGCCAGTTCCGGCGCAAGCTCCAGCGACTTCATCGCGTAGCCGCAGGCGTACGCCGCGCCGCCGAAAAAGGCGGCATGGCCGAACGACACCAGCCCGGTATAGCCCAGCAGCAGATTGAAGGCACAGGCGAACAGCGCGAAGCACAGCAGCTTCATCACCAGCACCGGGTAGGCGCCCAGCCAGGGCGCGAGCAGCAGGGCCGCCAGCAGCAGTCCGTACGCGAGCAGCGGCCGCGTTGCGTAAGTGGGGCTTGCCATCATTTCTCCTTTCCAAACAAACCGGCCGGCCGCACCAGCAGCACGCAGACCATGGCGACGAAGACAACGGTCGCGGACGCTTCAGGGTAGTAGACCTTGGTAATGCCTTCGAACACACCCAGCCCCAGGCCGGTAAAGATCGAGCCGAGGATCGAGCCCATGCCGCCGATCACCACCACCGCGAACACCGTGATGATCAGGTTCTGCCCCATCAGCGGCGACACCTGCATCACCGGCGCCGCGAGCACGCCGGCGAGCGCCGCCAGGCCCACGCCGAAGGCATAGGTCAGCGTCACCAGCAGCGGCACGTTGACGCCGAAGGCCTCGACCATGCGCGGATTCTCGGTGCCGGCGCGCAGGTAGGCGCCCAGCCGCGTCTTCTCGATCATGAACCAGGTGGCGAAGCACACCGTCAGCGAAGCCACCACGACCCACGCACGGTAGTTTGGCAACACCATGAAGCCCAGCTGGCTGACACCGGTCAGCGCATCCGGCGTGGGGTAGGGCAGGCCGGAGACGCCGTAGACCGAGCGCAGCAAGCCTTCGATCAGGAGGCAGATGCCTAGCGTCAGCAGCAGCCCATACAGGTGGTCGAAGCGGTACAGGTGGCGCAGCATGGTGCGCTCCAGCACCACGCCGAGCGCGCCGGCTACCAGCGGCGTCAGCAGCAGCATCACCCAGTAGTTGATGCCAAGGTAGTTCAGTCCCATCCAGGCCAGCACCGCGCCGAGCATGAACAACGCGCCATGCGCGAAGTTGATGACGTTGAGCAGGCCGAAGATCACTGCCAGCCCCAGGCTCAGGATCGCGTAGAACGATCCGTTGACCAGCCCCAGCAGCAGCTGGCTCAGCAGCGCGGGCAGGGGCACTCCAAACAATTCCATGACAAGGTCTCCTTACACGCCCAGCAGGGCATTGAGCGCGGGCATCTTTCGTTCCAGTTCGCCGGCAGCGAAGGCCTCGACGATGCGGCCGTGCTCCATCACGAAGAAGCGGTCCGCCAGCGGCGCCGCGAAGCGGAAGTTCTGCTCCACCATGACGATGGTGTAGCCGCGCCGGCGCAGCGTCGCGATCATCTTCGCCAGCTTCTGCACGATCACCGGCGCCAGCCCTTCCGAGATCTCGTCGAGCAGCAGCACGCTGGCGCCGGTGCGCAGGATGCGCGCCAC
>JABFVP010000664.1 GCA_013362725.1 Cupriavidus sp. | reverse complement strand
CGCGTCGCCTATGCCGTGCTGGCCATGGGCGGCTTCCTCGGCATCGGCGAAAAGCTGTTCGCGCTGCCGTGGTCCGCGCTGACGCTGGACACGCGGCGCAAGTGCTTCGTGCTCGGCGTCGAGAAGGACCGGCTCAAGGCCGCGCCGGGCTTCGACAAGGACCACTGGCCGACCATGGCCGACTCGCAATGGGCCACCAGCATCCACCAGTACTACGGCATCTCGCCGTACTGGGAAGCCGACCGCTATGACCCGTGGGGCTGAACGTGGCTCGTCAGGGCCATAGCCCCCCGTAAACGCCAGGGCGCCGGAGCGAAGCTCCGGCGCCTTGTCGTTCAGCGTGCCGTTCAGACCTTGTGGTTGACCTGCCCGGCGGGCTTGTCGGCGGGGTCGGCGTGCGTGCCGCTGCCGGCGGGCTGGCCCTGCGGTTCGGGCGCAGGCGGCTGCCGCGTCGACAGCGCGTTATGCACGCCCAGCACGCCGGGACTGACCGCGGCCGCCTTTTCCACGCGCTGCGCGGTGTCGATGTCTTCGACGCAGCCGCGCACTGTCACGCGCCGGTCGGCCACCTCGAGCGTCACGCCGTCGGGAAAGCGGCCATCGAAGGCCGCGGCAATTTCGCCGCGCACCGCTACGCGCAGGGCTTCGTCATCGGCGGAAGGGGTTGCGCTCATCGCGGCTCCTGGTCGATGCGGCTTCAGCGCGCGGGCGCCGAAGGCGTGGAGATCGACGCCAGCGTCTGGCCGGAATCGCGCGTATCGGCACCCTTGCTGGCGAGGTCGCCCAGCGACACGATGCCCACCAGGGTGTGGTCGTGGTCGAGCACCGGCAGGCGCCGCACCTGCGCGGCCTCCATCTTGTGCTGCGCGTCTTCGAGCGATTCGTCTTCAAGGCACCATTGCACTTGCGGCGACATCGCATCGGCCACGCGCGTGGCTTGCGGCGGCTGACCGCCGGCGGTGGCGCGCACGGTGATGTCGCGGTCGGTCAGCATGCCGACCAGGCGCCGGCCGTCGCATACCGGCAGTGCGCCGACATGCAAGTCCGCCATCAGCTGCGCGGCATGCTGGATGGTTTCATCGGGGGTGATATAGGCCGGCTGGCGCGTCATGATGTCTACGACGCGCCGCGGCGCGCGGGGTTGCGTGGCAGGGGACTGGAACATGGCTGGCTCCGTTTGCTGGGGGGCCGACACCGGGAGTGCGGATCGGGCCCTGGTCAACAGGGCGGCGTTCCGGCGAACCGGCAGCCACCGGCGCACCGCGAGTCGCCGCTTCGTCATGACATGCGGCGCAAGAAGCGTTCCCGTCGCCCGCGCGCGCCCGGCGCGCTTGAACGCGGCCATCGCCGTCGGCAAGATTTATCACCCGATGTAGAAACGAAAGGTGAAGAGCGCGGCAAGTGCTGCGCCCGTTGTAGGACTGCGCCCGCTGCACATTGGCCATGCGCTCCATACAATGAAATCAGCATGCCGCCCAAGCTGTCACCCGTCTCGGCCGCCGATCCGGCGACTTATCCGTGGGAGTGCAACGATGCCCAAAACTAGCCCCATCCTGCCCGGCGTTGGCCATCGGCCCGGCGCCAGCAAACGTGCCACCGTGCTGCACCAGTTCGACCGCTTTGCCGGCAGCGCGACGCGCCATGCCGGGTCGCCGACCGCCTTTGTGCTGGCCGTCGGCGTGGTGGTGGCGTGGGCCCTCACCGGCCCGATGTTCGGGTACTCCGAGACCTGGCAACTGGTCATCAATACCGGCACCACCATCGTCACCTTCCTGATGGTGTTCCTGATTCAGCAGAGCCAGAACAAGGACGCCGTCGCGGTCCACCTGAAGCTGAACGAGTTGCTGGCCTCCCACCGTGAGGCCAGCAACATGCTGGTGTCGATCGAAGACCTGGATGAAGAAGAGCTGCGCCAGCTGGTCAGCTTCTACCGCCAGCTGGCCGAGCTGGCGGACCAGGAAGACGGCATCAAGAGCAGCCATTCGCTCGACGAGGCGCGCGAAAACCATGCCGCCAAGCGTCACGCGCGGGCTTCGCGCGGGCAGGCGCCCGCGACGCCCGCCTCGGCAGCGTCGTAGCTTGCCGGCCAGCGGCCCCTTGCGCAGGATCCGTGCGATAACCCGAAACAGGAGCAGGCCGTGACCGTATCCAGCAACGCAAACAAGCGAAAACCCGGGCTGACGGCGGCAGCGCCGACAGCCGGGCAGCAGGGCAGCCGTCCGGTAATGGCCTACGGCTGCGAGACTTTGGATCAGCCCGACAGCCACCATGGCATGACCCTTGCCAATATTGCCCGCAAGGTGGCCGAGCTGACCGGCCTGCCGTTCGCTGGAGGCTACGCGCGGCCCGCCGCCGGAGGCCCGGCGCCGTACCTGGTGCCGGCGCAGACGCTGGTCGGGCACGAACTGGCGGCAAGCCTGGGCGTGCAGGACGAGGGCGACCTGTTCGGCGGCGTGGTGCCGTATGCGTTCGTCGCCACCAAGGCGATCACGCACGGCCTGGTCGAGCCCGGGGCCGTGGCGCCGCGGGGCTGGTCCGAGGCCTTCGTGCGGCGCGTGGTCGGCGCCACGTTGCCCGGCTTTACCGCGTTCAGCGTTGGCGATGCGCGCACCGCGGCGCTGCGGCTGCTGACGCTGGGACCGGTGCGGCTCAAGGATACCGGCGGTGTCGGCGGGCTGGGCCAGCGCGTGGTCGACGGCGAAGCCGCGCTTGAGGAAACGCTGGCCGCACTCGCCCCGGACGAGCTCGAGCGAGACGGCCTGGTGCTGGAGCGCGACCTGCGCGCGCCGCAGACCTTCAGCGTCGGCAAGGTCGTGCTGGCGGGACTGGAAGCGAGCTATTGCGGCACGCAGGGGCTGACCGAGAACAACCGCGGCCAGAAGGTCTACGGCGGCTCGACGCTGACCGTGGTGCGCGGCGGCTTCGACGCGCTGCTGCAGCACCCGTTCGACGCCCGCATCCTCGCCGCGGTGCGCGCGGCGATGGTGTATCACGAGGCCGCGCTGGCCTGCTATGGAGAGGGGGGCGGCATGGTGCTGTCGCGCTGCAATTACGACGTCGCCTTCGGGGCGCCGGCCGGCAACGCCGATTGCGGGCAGATGTTCGGCGGCGTGCTGGAGCAGTCCTGGCGCGTGGGCGGGGCCACCGGTGCCGAACTGGTGGCGCTGGCGGCGCTGCGCGACGACCCGGGGCGCACGCGCGTGGTGGCGTCGACGCGCGAAATCTACGGCAACGATGTGCGCGTGCCGGAAGACGCCGAGATCTACTACCAGGGCGAAGACCGCCATGTCGGCCCCCTGACCAAATACGCACGACTGGAGCCAGAATCCGATGGCAACGCATGAAGAACTGCTGCAGATCGAAAGCGAAGGCGGCACCATCGCCGGTACCCTGATCAGCCCGGAAACGAAGCTGCCGGGCGTGTTGTTCGTGCATGGCTGGGGCGGCAGCCAGCAGCAATACCTGGCGCGGGCGCGCAAGGTGGCGGGGCTGGGCTGCGTCTGCCTGACCTTCGACCTGACCGGCCATGCCGGTACGCGCGCGCAGTACGAGACCGTGAGCCGCACGCGCAACCTCGCCGACGTGGTGGCGGCCTACGACGTGCTGGTGCGCCAGCCCGAGGTCGACCGCAACGCGATCGCGGTGGTGGGCAGCAGCTATGGCGGCTATCTGGCGGCGCTGCTCAGCAGCCTGCGCCAGGTGCGCTGGCTGGCGTTCCGCGCCCCGGCGCTGTACATGGACACGGGCTGGGACCTGCCCAAGCGCCAGCTGCACCGCGAGCAGGATCTGGTCACCTACCGGCGCAGCATGGTACCGCCCGCGAGCAATCGCGCGCTGCGTGCGTGCACGGCGTTTACCGGCGACGTGCTGGTGATCGAATCCGAGCACGACCAGATCGTGCCCCATGCCGCGGTCATGAGCTATGTCGATTCCTGCATCCATGCCAACTCGCTGACCTACCGCGTGATCAAGGGCGCCGACCATGGCCTGAGCGACGAGGAATTCCAGCGCACCTACAGCAGCATGCTGGTCAACTGGCTGCGCGAAATGGTCACCGTGGCCCGCGCCGGCCCGGTCACCGCCGAGCGCGCGGTGCCGCCCGCGCCGAAGCCGGCGTCGAAGCCGGTGCCGCCCGCGCCCGATGCGGGGCT
>JABFVP010000032.1 GCA_013362725.1 Cupriavidus sp. | reverse complement strand
CGTGATGCTGCCCGGCGGCGCGCCGATCGTGCTGTTTATCCTGAGTGCTCAGCAGACCGACGTGCAGACCGCGGCCGGCGCGGTGATCCTGACCGGGGTGTTCTACTTCCTGGTGTTGCCGGTGTTCCGCCGCTGCCTGCGGTATTTCCCGCCGGTGGTGGTGGGCACCATGCTGCTGCTGGTGGCGATCAACCTGGCGCAGGTGTCGGGCAAGCTGGTCGCCGGCCACCCGGCCGCGGGCAGCGCGGTCGATCCGCTCAATCTGCTGCTGGCCTTCGCCACCATCGCCTGCACCGTGGCGGCGTCGCGCTGGCTCGGCGGCATGCTGGCGCAGCTGGCAATCCTGCTGGGGCTGCTGGGCGGGGCGCTGGTGGCGGGGCTGGCCGGCGCGTTCCACCTCGGCCAGGTGTCGATGGCGCCGCTGCTGGCGTTGCCGACGCCGTTCCCGTTCGGCTGGCCCACCTTCGACGTGGTCGCCGCGATTCCGCTGATGGTGTTCGCCGTGATCTCGATGGTCGAGGCCACCGGCCAGACCCTGGCGATCAGCGATGCCGTGGGCCGGCCGGTGGACCAGCAGCGCGACGTGCCGCGCACCATCCGCGCCGACGCGCTGACCTCGCTGCTGGGCGGGATGTTCGGCACCTCGCTGATCATCACCAGCGGCGAGAACATCGGCATCGTGCGTGCCACCGGGGTGCGCTCGCGCTTTGTCACGGCGATGTCGGGCGCGATCCTGGTCGCGTTCGGGCTGCTGGTGCCGGTGTCGGCGCTGATCAGCGCGATCCCGGAGGCCGTGGTCGGCGGCACCGGTCTGGTGGTGTTCTGCATCGTCGGCACCATGGGCATCGACATGCTGCGCAAGGTAGACCTGCGCGACCACGCCAACATGTACGTGGTGGCGGTGGCGCTGGCCGTGGGCCTGCTGCCGATCCTGGTGCCGGGCATCTATGGCGGCCTGCCGGCCAACCTGCGCATCCTGGTGGGCAATGGCGTGGCGATGGGCGCCATCACCGCGGCGCTGCTCAATTTCTTGTTTTTCCATACGGGTCTGCGCACCGCGACGGCTGACACGGGCGCGATCGCGCGCGACGATGCCGCCGCCACGCATTGACCCTGCTTCCTGCATTGCCATGACTGAAACTTATGCCTCGACGCCGGCCTGGCCCGGCGTCCTCAACCCGCCGCTGGCGCCGGAAAACTTCCAGCACCCGCGCATCCTGCTGCCGGAATGGACCCTGCTGCGCCAGGGCGCGGTACGCGGCCACGCGGTCGTAGTGGAGGGCGGCCGCTTCACCGCGGTCGGCCCCGCCGAAGACGTCGCCGCGCGCTTTCCGCACCTGGAGACCCTGCCGCTGCCGCGCATGCTGCTGATGCCGGGCATGATCGACACCCATCACCACCTGACGCAGTCGTTCGGCAAGTCGCTGGTGTTCGGCGAGCCGTCGGAGATTTTCCGGCGCGTGTGGGTGCCGCTGGAGGGCAGCCTGAAGGCGGAGCACCTGTACCTGTCGTCCAAGCTGGCGGCGCTGGAAGCGCTGCGCGGCGGCTTTACCACCGTGGTCGATGCCGGCACGCGCAGCGAGGCCGGGGTGGACGCGGTCGCACGCGCGGTCACCGATGCCGGCGTGCGCTGCGTGCTGGGCCTGATCTGCAACGACAAGCCCGGCGCCGAAACGCTCGACGCCGCGCCCATCCTGCGCCGCGCCGCCGCCCACCTGGACCGCTACGCCGGCGATGCACTGGTGGCGCCGTCGCTGGCGATCTCGATCCCCGAGGTGGCATCGGACGCGATGCTGCATCACGTCTACCAGCTGTGCGCCGAGTCCGGCCGCATCTTCCAGACCCATGCCAACGAGCACCTGGTGGCGGTGGAGCGCTCGCTCAACGCGTGCGGGCGCCGGCCGATCGAGCATCTGGCCGCGATCGGCGCGCTTGGGCCGGCGGCGTTGCTGGCGCATGCCACGCTGGTGACGCCGCAGGAAATCCGGCTGCTGGCCGACAGCGGCGCCGCCGTCGCCTACAACCCCGTGGCCAGCGCCTGGAAGGGCAACGCGGTGGCGCCGGCCGAGACCATGGCCACCTTCGGCGTGCGCCTGGGCCTGGGCACCGACGGCACCCGCAGCGACGGCTTCCGCCTGCTCGACTATGCCGAGGCCGCGCAGCGCTTCGCCTTCGGCATCGGCGTGGGCGATTCGTCCTGCGGCGCGGGCTGGCGCTGGGTCGACATGGCCACGCATGACGCAGCCGACGTGGCCGGGCTGGGCGCGCTTACCGGCGAGATCGCCGCCGGCAAGCGCGCCGACTTCCTGCTGGTCGACCTCGACGTGCCGGAGCTGACGCCGTCGTGGGACCTGACCTGGGAGCTGGTGCGGCTGGCCAACCGGGACCAGATCCGCGCGGTCTTTGTCGACGGCAGCCTGCGCCTGTGGCAGGGCTGGCCCACCGACTGGGATGCGCGCGCGCTGATGCGCGACATCCACGCCATGGCCGAGCACACCGTTGCCGGCGCGCCGATCCGCAAGCTGCATGACGCCGCCGACGTGCACCGCGCCCGCCATGCCGGCACGGAGGTGGCATGAGCATGGACCTGACCCTGTTCAGCGTCGGCGTGGCGGTGTTTACCGGCGCGCTGATCCAGGGCGCCACCGGCATGGGCTTCGCGCTGATCGTGGTGCCGGTGCTGGCGCTGGCCGCGCCGGCGATGCTGCCGGGCGCGCTGCTGCTGGCGATGCTGCCGCTCAATGCCTACGTGGCCTGGCGCGAGCGCCACGCCATCGATATGCGCGGGGCCGGCTGGATCAGCGCCGGACGCGTGGCCGGCACCTTCGGCGGCCTGTGGGTGCTGGTGGCGATGCCGATGGCGTGGCTCAACGCGCTGGTCGGCGGCAGCACCATTGCCGCGGCGGTGGTGTCGTTGCTGGCGCCGGCGTTCACGCCGGGGCGGCTGACCTTTGCCTCTACCGGCCTGATCACCGGCGTGACCGAGACTGCTACCGGCGTCGGCGGGCCGCCGCTGGCGCTGGCCTACCAGCACGCGCCGGTGGCGACGCTGCGCGCCACCGTGGCGCTGTGCTTCCTGGTGGGCGAGGTGATTTCGCTGGTGGTGCTGGCGTTGAGCGGCAAGCTCGGCATGGAGCAGGTGTTCTATGCCGCGGGGTTGCTGCCCGTGCTTGGCGTGGGGATGGTGGCCAGCCATCTGGTGCATCGGCGGATTAATCAAAGGATGTTGAGGGTGGGGGTGTTGGGGTTTGCGTTGGTTTCGGGGGTGGTGGTGTTGGTTAGGGGTTGAGGGGTGGGGGTGTTGAATGAGGTGTCGTGCTTGGCAGGCGTGGCTGTTTCGCCGGCGTAGCCGGCGACCTCCTTTCTGTCCGAGCCGGCGCGTCAACGAAGTTGTCGCGTGCGAGCCCAAGGGCCTTCCTCTCTCGCTTGTTTGCTCCCCTCTCCCGCTTGCGGGAGAGGGGCGGGGGAGAGGGCCGGCGCATCTACGAAGTCCGGCACATCGCTTCCCGAGAGTCCGTCACGCCCCCGGCATCGACGACGCTCTCACCACCAGTTCGGGCTTGGGTCCGGTGATGACCGTGCGGCTGCGCTCGCCCGACAGGTGCGCGAACAGCAGTTCCACCGCCAGCGACGCCACCCGCTCCAGGTGCAGGTTGACCGCGGTCAGCGGCGGCTGCGCGCTGCGCGCGCGGATGCCGTCGTAGCGCGTCACCACCAGCACGTCGTCGGGCACGCGCCTGCCCCGCTCTTGCAGGTGCGCCATGGCGCCGACCGCGAAGGCATCGACCGGCGCGCACAGCGCATCCAGACCCGGCATCTGCGCCAGCAGTTGCGCACAGGCCTCGGCGCCGGCGGCTTCGCCATGTTCCTCGGCGGCCTTGACGACATGGCACGGCAGCCCCAGCGCCTGCGTGAACTCGCGGTAGGCGCGCTCCGTTTCCACATACGATTGCCGCGGCGCCGCGCCGATCATCAGGCCGATCTGCCGGCGCCCGTGGTCGTGCAGGTGCGCCAGCAGCAGCCGCGCGGTCTCGGCCGACTGCAGGTCGACGCAGGGCACCGGGGTTTCGGTCAGCGGCTCGCGCCCGATCGAGACGATGCTGACGCCGCGCTCGCGCAGCCGCGCGATATGCGGGTCGCCGGCGATGGGCTCG
>JABFVP010000653.1 GCA_013362725.1 Cupriavidus sp. | reverse complement strand
CCGCTCGGCTATGCCATCGCCCAGCTACACGGCATTTACGTGCTGGCGCAGAACGCGCGCGGGCTGGTGCTGGTCGACATGCATGCGGCGCACGAGCGCATCCTCTACGAGCAGATCAAGACCGCACTGGACGCGCGCGAGCTGGCGGTGCAGCCGCTGCTGATCCCGGTGACGCTGCCGGCCAGCCCGGTCGAGCTCGGCGTGGCTGAAGAACACCAGGACACGCTGACGCTGCTGGGCTTCGATATCGCCCCGGTGTCGCCGACCACGCTGGCGGTGCGCGCGGTGCCGGCGCTGCTGCAGCAGGCCGATGCCGAGGCGCTGGCGCGCGACGTGCTGCGCGACCTGCACGCCTACGGCGGCTCGCGCGTGCTGGCCGAGCGCCGCAACGAACTGCTCGCCACGCTGGCCTGCCACAGCGCGGTGCGCGCCAACCGCAAGCTCACGGTCGAGGAAATGAACGCGCTGCTGCGCCAGATGGAGCAGACCGAGCGCGCCGACCAGTGCAACCACGGCCGGCCCACCTGGGTGCAGCTGACCGTGACCGAGCTCGACCGGCTGTTCCTGCGCGGGCAATAAGCCGCGCGCCCTTTCCTTCGCTCCAAGGCTTGTCGATGTCCGCCGTCCCCCACGATTCCGCCGCGCACCCGCCCGTGGTCTGCCTGCTCGGCCCCACCGCGTCGGGCAAGACCGCCGCCGCGCTTGCGCTGGCGGCCGACGCGCCGGTGGAGATCATCAGCCTGGACTCGGCGCTGGTGTACCGCGAGATGGATATCGGCACCGCCAAGCCCACGCGCGACGAACTGGCCGCGGCGCCGCACCACCTGATCGACATCATCGACCCGGCCGACAGCTACTCGGCCGCGCAGTTTGTCGCCGATGCCGAACGGCTGATCGCGCAGATCCGCGCGCGTGGCCATGTGCCGCTGATCGTCGGCGGCACCATGCTGTATTACAAGGCGCTGACGCAGGGACTCAACGACCTGCCGCAGGCCGACGCCGCGCTGCGCGCCGAGCTCGACCAGCTCGCCGCCGAGCGCGGCTGGCCGGCGCTGCATGCGATGCTGGCCGAGGTCGATCCGGTCACCGCGGCGCGGCTCGCACCCAATGATGCGCAGCGCATCCAGCGCGCGCTGGAAATCCACCGGCTGTCCGGCCAGCCGATGTCGGCGCTGCTGGCGCGCCAGGCCGAGGGCCGCACCTTTGCCGGCGCGGCCGACCAGCGCTACCGCGTGATCGCGCTCGAGCCGTCGGACCGGCTGGCGCTGCATGACCGCATCGCCCGGCGCTATGACGCCATGCTGGCGCAAGGCTTTATCGAAGAAGTCGAGCGGCTGCGCGCGCGCGGCGACCTGCATCCGGGGCTGCCGTCGATCCGCTGCGTCGGCTACCGCCAGGTGTGGGAATACCTGGACGGCCAGGCCGACTTTGCCACCATGCGCGAGCGCGGCATCGCCGCCACGCGCCAGCTGTGCAAGCGCCAGCTGACCTGGCTGCGCAGCACGCCCGAGCGGCTGGTGGTGGATTGCCTGGCGCCCGATTATGTCGAGCAGGTGCGCCGGCTGGCGGACTTCGGCCACTGAACCGGCGGCACGCCGGCTGGCACGGCGAGTGACGGACAGGCGATAATTGCCGATCCCTGACTTCGCAAGGCCAACCGCATGCCCAAGCCAACCTTCACGCTGCGCCCCGCCACCGCCGCCGACAGCGAAACCCTGTTCAACCTGATCCTGGCGCTGGCCGAATACGAAAAGCTGACCCATCTGGTCGAAGCCACGCCGCGGAAGATCGAAGCGGCGCTGTTTGGCGCCACGCCGCATGCCGAGGCCGTGCTGGTGGAAGTCGACACCGATGTCGATGGCAATGCGGGCCGCAAGGCGGTCGGCTTTGCCCTCTTCTTCCACAACTTCTCGACCTTCCTGGCCAAGCCGGGCCTCTACCTGGAAGACCTTTACGTCGATCCGGCCTGGCGCGGGCACGGCCTGGGCAAGGCCCTGCTCAAGCATCTGGCCGCGCTCGCGGTCGAGCGCGGCTGCGGCCGCTTCGAATGGTCGGTGCTGGACTGGAACCAGCCGTCGATCGACTTCTACCGGGCCATGGGCGCCGACGTGCTGCCCGACTGGCGTATCTGCCGCGTGACCGGCGCCGCACTGGACCAGCTCGGCGCGAAATAAGGCGGCGACCGCTCCACCGTCGGTGTTATACACTTGATGCCGAACCGCCATACAATGGCGGCATCAACTGTCTTTTTTTCCGGACCGCGCCGACCGCCATGCCACGCACCAAAGCCGAACCGCCCGCCAGGCCCTCCGACGGACTCCCTGAGACCGACGCGGACAGCGCGCGCGGCGCATCGGTCGAGGAAATCGCCGACCGCATCCTGACCGCGATCTGGGAGCACCGCCTGCCGCCGGGCACCAAGCTGGTCGAGGAAAAGCTGGGCGGGGTGTTCGGCGTCAGCCGCACCAAGGTTCGGCTTGCCTTCGCCAAGCTGGCGCACGAGGGCGTGCTGACCGTGCATCCCAACCGCGGCACCTTCGTCTCCAGCCCGAGCGTGGCCGAAGCGCGCCAGGTGCTGCATTCGCGCCACCTGCTGGAACCGGCGCTGGTGCGCGACCTGGCCGGCGCGATCAGTGCGAAAGGCGTGCGCGCGCTGCGCGAAACCACGCGCCAGGAAGCGCAGGCGCGCGACGGCAACGACCGCCGCGCCATCATCCGGCTGTCGGGCGAGTTCCACTGCAAGCTGGCGGAAATGACGGGCAACCAGTACCTGGGCAAGTACATGCGCGAGCTGTGCTCGCTGACCTGCCTGATCATCGCGCTGTATGACGCGCCGGGCGTGCCGTCGTGCCCGCATCACGAGCACGACGATATCGTCGATGCGCTGGAAGCCGGCGACGGCGAACGCGCTGCGCGGCTGATGGCCGAGCACCTCGGCCATGTCGAAAGCACGCTGCGGCTGGAGTTGCCGGCCGAAGAGAAGGTCGACCTGGAAGCGGTATTCGCCGCGGTCTGAGCCGCGGCGTTACCTTGAAAGCAAGCCGCGGCGCGGCCTAGCGGTGCTCGATGCGTGCCGCCAGCGCCGCCGGCAAACCCAGCGTGGGCTTGGCATCCGGGCGGCGGAACGTGCCTGCGGTGGCCTTGCGCGGCTGCAGCGCGACCAGCGCCTCGGCCTGTTTGACGGCGGCGGCCATCTGGTCGACCACCGGCACGGGAATGCGGTCGCGCACGCGCGCGGCCAGCCCGGCCAGCGGCGCGCCGGCAAGGATCACCACATCGGCCTCGTCTTCCACCACCGCGCGGTTGGCCAGTTCCACCAGCACGGCCTCCTTCTCTTCCTGCACGTCCGACACCGAGGCAAAGCTGCCATCGAGCATGCGGATGCCGGCCAGCCGGCCACGCAGCCCGTGCATGTCGACGCATTCCTCGTACCACGGCCCGAGCGCCCGCGCGAAGGTAACGATGGCAAAGCGCCGCCCCAGCATGCATGCCGACAGCATCGCGGCCTCGGCCATGCCCACCACCGGCAGGTCGAACAGCTCGCGCGCGCCCATCAGGCCGGGATCGCCGAAAGCGGCGATAACCGCCGCATCGAACTGGCGGTGATGCTCGGCCAGCATTTCCAGCGCGATGGCACCGCCGATCTGCGCCTCGGCGCGGGTGGCGATATACGGCACGCCGCGGCTGGCGGTCAGCGGCACCAGCTCGGTGCCGGGCGCGGCGGCTTCGGTGGCCGCTGCCATCAGGCGCGCGGTGATGCCTTCGCTGGTGTTGGGATTCAGAACAAGGATTCGCATGTCAGGGATCAGGCAGGGTTGACTAGGGACGCCAGCAGGCTTTCGGCCAGCCGGGCGGCGGCCAGCACGCTGCGGTCGGCACCGCGCGGGCCGGCGATCTGCAGGCCCACCGGCAGGCCGTCGCGGCCGCTGCCGCAAGGCACCGAGATCGCGGGCGCCAGCGCATGGTTAAAGAAAGGGGTGAACACCGCGTGGGCGCGCGGCTCGACCGCGACGCCGCCGATACGCTCCGGCCCGAGGCGGTCGTTGCGCCAGGCCACGCACGGCGTGGTCGGGCACAGCAGCAGGTCATAGCGGGTAAAGAAGCCGGCCACGGCCAGCGCGATCTGGCGGCTGGCCTCGCGCGCGCGCGCCACCTCGGCGCCGGTCCA
>JABFVP010000485.1 GCA_013362725.1 Cupriavidus sp. | reverse complement strand
CCTCGCCGTCGACGGTCAGGCGCAGGCCCTCCACGTCGAACTGCGCGCGCGGGTCTTCGCACAGCTCGCCGTTGACCTCGACCAGCCCGGCGGCGATCAGGTCGCCGCAGTACCGGCGCGTGCCAAAGCCCTGGGATTGAAGAATACGGTCGAGAGTCATGAGCTTCTGTAGAGAATAGGGATGGCGGGCCGGCGGGCCGGCTCTTGTACCGCTATGTTAGGGTATCGGCGCGATCGACCCGGCGTTCCGCAAAGGTCCAGCCCCGGCAAACCCGTCAGACAGGCAAGCGAACATGCAGGCAGCAGCCAACCCGGCTACGTCCCGGCCACCGTACCGGATCGGCAACACCTTTGCGCGCGGGCTGGTCTGGTTCCGGCGCGACCTGCGCGCCACCGACCACGCGGCGCTGCATTATGCCTTGCGGCACTGCGCGCAGGTGTGGTGCGTGTTCGTATTCGACCGCGACATCCTCGAGCCGCTGCTTGCGCGCGGGCTGCGGGCGGACCGGCGGGTCGAATTCATCCGTGCATCACTGGTGGAACTCGCCGGGACACTGGCCGCGGCCGGCGGCGGCCTGATCGTGCTGCACGACCGCGCGCAGACCGCCATCCCGGCGCTGGCGCGCGCACTGGACGCCGAGGCGGTCTTCGCCAACCACGACTACGAGCCCGCCGCGAACGCCCGCGATGAAGCGGTACGCCAGGCGCTGGCGGCGCAGGCCTGCGCGCTCTTTACCTTCAAGGACCAGGTGGTGTTCGAGCGCGGCGAGATCCTGAACGGCCAGGGCAAGCCGTTCTCGGTGTTCACGCCCTACAAGAACGCCTGGCTCAGGAGCGCGGAGCCGTTCGACCTGCGCCCTTATCCCGTCGACCCGTACCTGCCGGCGCTGGCACCGGTGCCCGCTCCGTACCGCCAGCCGGTGCCGACGCTCGCACAGCTGGGCTTTGGCGCCAGCAACCTCGCCGAGATCGCGATGCCCACCGGTGCATCGGGTGCACAG
The DNA here is from genome assembly GCA_013362725.1 of Cupriavidus sp. Classification (GTDB taxonomy): domain Bacteria; phylum Pseudomonadota; class Gammaproteobacteria; order Burkholderiales; family Burkholderiaceae; genus Cupriavidus. Next base: position 3,188 of record JABFVP010000485.1, on the reverse strand, counting down.
GCCCTGTTCGAAGAATTCACCGAGCGCATGGGCGACTACGGCCGACGGCGTGACTACCCTGCCCTGCGCGGCCCCAGCTACCTGTCGGTGCACCTGCGCTTCGGCACCATCTCGATCCGCACGCTGGCGCGCACGGCGCACGCAGCCGTGCTGCGCGGCGGCGCCGACAGCGCGGGCGCGGCAGTGTGGCTGTCGGAACTAATCTGGCGCGATTTCTACTTCATGATCCTGCATCACCATCCGCGCGTCGCCGCGGGCGCGTCGTTCCATCCGGCCTATGACGCAATCCGCTGGCAGGATGGCGACACCGGCGAGGGCTATTTCCGCGCCTGGTGCGACGCCGCCACCGGCTATCCGCTGATCGACGCGGCGATGCTGCAGATCCGGCAAAGCGGCTATATGCACAACCGCCTGCGCATGGTCACGGCCAGCTTCCTGGTCAAGGACCTGGGCGTCGACTGGCGCCGCGGCGAGCAGTACTTTGCCGACCAGCTCAATGACTTCGACCTGGCCGCCAACAACGGCGGCTGGCAATGGGCCGCGTCCACCGGCTGCGACGCGCAGCCGTGGTTCCGCATCTTCAATCCGGTGACGCAATCGCAGAAGTTCGATCCGCAGGGCCGCTTCATCCGCAAATACCTGCCGCAACTGGCGGCCTTGCCGGACAAGTACCTGCATGCGCCGTGGACCGCGCCGGAAGCGGTGCTGGCCGAGGCCGGCGTGCGCCTGGGCGACAACTACCCGCGCCCGCTGGTGCAGCATGACGTGGCGCGCCAGCAAACGCTGCGGCGCTATGAAGCGGTGAAGCAGGAGGTGAAGCGCGCGGGCGCGGAGGACTGAACGCGCCGGCCGCCGTGCCGCTCAGGCGGCCAGCATCGCGCTTTCGCGATAGTGGCGCTGCGCGTCTTCGAAGCGCTCGGTTTCCTCGAACAGCCGCGCCAGCGCCAGGTGCGTGCGCACGCGCAGGCGGCGCTGCTGGTCGGGGTCGGCATACTTGAGCGCGCGCTCGAAGCTGGACTGGGCCTTGCCCCACAGCTTCTCGCCCAGGCACAGCACCCCCAGCGTGTAGTACAGGTCGGCGTCGGCGGGATGCGCGGCCAGCCATTTCTCGGCCTGCTGGATCTGCGGCAGCGCATGGCCGGGCACGGCGCAATCGGCATAGCGCAGCACCAGGCGGCTGTCCCAGTTGACCTTGAGCGCGTCTTCGATGATGCGGCGGGCCTCGTTCTGCCGGCCCAGTGCGGCGAAGTAGCGCGCGGCCGGTTCGGCGATGCGGGTGGCGCGGCGCTCGTCGGCGGACAGCGAGCGCCAGAACTCGGACAGCGCCTCGGCATCGTGGCGGCGCTCGTCCAGCATGGCTTCGACCGCCATCTGCTTGAGCCGCAGCGCCAGCACCGGATGCAGCGCGTTGCGCTTCTCCAGCGAGCGCGCCAGGCGCAGCACCTCGGACCAGTTCTTCAGGTGCTGGTGCGCGCGCAGCGCGATGCGCTGCACGTGGATCTGGCGCGCGCCCTGCGACTGCAGCTGGGCGATGGTTTCGAGCGCGCCGTCGGCATCGCGGGCATCGACCAGCAGTTCGGCCATCGATACCAGCCGGGCCTGCTCGCGCTCGGGGTCGGTCACCTGCGCCATCCAGGCATCGCGCCGTTCGGTTTCCTGCATGCGGTGGGCGGCGCGCGCGCCGATCAGCGCGGCGGTCTGGGCCTGGTCGTCCCACGACTGGGCTTCGCGCGCGCAGCGCTCGGCGCGCGCGAAACGGCCGGCGAACAGGTTTTCGATCGACTCGCGCAAAGCCGCCTGGGCCTTGCTCATGCGGCTGCGCTCGCGGTAGGCGGCGGCGCGGCGCGGCATCTCGGCCAGATGGCGGATGGTGGACATCACCGTCCAGACCACGAAAAAGATCAGCAGCAGCAGCGCCAGCGCCAGGTTCAGCGACAGCTCGACGCGGTACGGCGGAGAGAACAGCACCACATTGCTGTGGTTGAACTGCGTGAACAGGGCCAGCCCGACGGCGCCGCCAAACAGGACCGCAACCCAGAACAGAAGGCGCATGGGCTTACTCCTTCTTCAGGGCCTGCAGCGCGCCCAGGCTCTCGGCCATGGTCGGCAGCTGCACCGTGACCGCGCCGGCCTGCGCCTGCCGCAGCAGCGTCAGCACGCCTTGCACGCGGCGCGACTTGGTATCGAAATAGCGGCCGATCATCGCCTGCGCCGCGGCCAGGTCGTTGCGGAACACGGGCTCGTTGCGCGACAGCAGCGCCAGGCGCGCATTGAGCAGGCGCAGCTTGACGTTCTCGCGCAGGAACCAGCCCTGGTCGCCCGACAGCAGCAGCGCCTCGGCATCGTCGACCTTGCGGATGCGGATCACCTGCGCCAGCTCTTCGCGCAGGTAGTCCCAGAAGCGGGCGAACCAGCCCGGCCCGGTGCCGCTGGCGGCGGCCGGCGCGCTGGCACCCCGGGCACCATTGCCACCGTTGGCGGCAGCGCCCTTGCGGGCATCGGCCTCGCTGCGCTCGAGCATGCGCTCGCTCGACAGCAGCGGCAGCACGTCGACCTGGTTGATGGCTTCGTCCAGCTTGATCGCGGCGCCGGTCAGGTCGGTGTCGGGTACCGCCTTCATGCGCGCCACGTCGCGCGCGATGGCCCGGCGCAGCAGGTTGTATTGCGGCTTGTCGGTGCGCGCCAGGCGCGCGTCGGCGCTCTGCAGCGCGGCCAGCGCGACCTGCACGTTGCCGGTCAGTTGCAGTTGCTGGCCGGCGCTGGTCAGCAACTGCTGGATCTCGGCGATTTCCCAGTCGTCGCGGTTGCGCATCAGGTCCTGGTAGACCTGCTCCAGCGCCACCTGCTTGTCGCGGGTCTCGCCGACCTGGTTCTCGAGCGCGCCGACCTTGGCCTGCAATTCCTTGACGGTGTCCTGCGCGTTGCGCGTCAGCACGCGCGACTCCTGCACCAGCGCGTCGTTGCTTTGCTGACGGCGCGCCAGCTCGCCGGTCAGGTGGTCGACCCGCTGCTGCAGCCACCAGAAGCCGCCGGCGGTCGCCACCCCCAGCACGGCGACCCGCGCCCAGAGCGCGGCGGAGCGGCGCGCGGCGGGACGGGCAGCGCCGGCGTGGCCGGCGCCTTGCGGCGGCACCGCTTGCCCGGACTGCGCCGTGGGGACAGAGGCCGCGCAGGGCGGCTGCGTTGCG
>JABFVP010000181.1 GCA_013362725.1 Cupriavidus sp. | reverse complement strand
AGCGTGGCGCGTGCCTTTGCCACAGCCACTGAACACAACGGGCCGGTGGCGATGCTGGTCAACAACGCCGGCCAGGCGCACAGCGCGCCGTTCCTGAAGACCGATGCCGCGCTGTGGCAACGCATGCTCGACGTCAACCTGACCGGCACCTTCCTGTGCACGCAGGCAGCGCTGCCGGCGATGCTCGACGCAGGCTGGGGCCGCATCGTCAACGTGGCCAGCACCGCGGGGCTGACCGGCTATGGCTACGTCAGCGCCTACTGCGCCGCCAAGCACGGCGTGATCGGGTTGACCCGCGCGCTGGCGTTGGAAACCGCGGCCAGGGGCGTGACCGTCAACGCGGTATGTCCGGGCTATACCGAAACCGACATCGTGCGCGACGCGGTCGCCAATATCGTCGGCAAGACCGGCCGCACCGAGGAACAGGCGCGCGCCGAACTGGCCGCGCGCAACCCGCAGCGCCGGTTGGTGCAGCCCGACGAAGTGGCCGACGCGGTCGCGTGGCTATGCCAGCCGTCCGCATCCGCCATCACCGGCCAGGCAATCCCGGTCGCCGGCGGCGAAGTAATGGCGGGCTGAAGCACACCGACTGCAGCAGACAACGAGAGAACCCATGACAGAGATCGCACTCGACATGCGCCACCACAAGCGCAGCTTCGCCGGCTACCAGCCGCAGCACTTCTTGTGGTCGGTGTCCGCCGACGGCAAGGTCGGCACCGTGACGCTGAACCGGCCCGAACGCAAGAACCCGCTGACCTTCGATTCCTACGCCGAGTTGCGCGACCTGTTCCGCGGCCTGTGCTACGCCAGCGACATCAAGGCGGTGGTGGTGACCGGCGCCGGCGGCAACTACTGCTCGGGCGGCGACGTGCACGAGATCATCGGCCCGCTGACGCGCATGTCGATGCCGGAACTGCTCGACTTCACGCGCATGACCGGCGACCTGGTCAAGGCGATGCGCGCGTGCCCGCAGCCGGTGGTGAGCGCGGTCGACGGCATCTGCGCCGGCGCCGGCGCGATGATGGCGCTGGCTTCCGACCTGCGCCTGGGCACGGCGCAGGCCAGGACCGCATTCCTGTTCACGCGCGTCGGCCTGGCCGGTGCCGACATGGGCGCGTGCACGCTGCTGCCGCGCGTGATCGGGCAGGGCCGTGCCAGCGAGCTGCTCTACACCGGCCGCTCGATGAGCGCGGAGGAAGGGTTGCAGTGGGGCTTCTTCAACGCGCTGCACCCGTCCGACGCGGTGCTGGCGCAGGCGCAGGCGCTCGCCGCGCAACTGGCCGCCGGCCCCACCTTCGCCCACGGCGTGACCAAGAAGCTGCTGCACCAGGAATGGAACATGGGCCTGGACGAAGCCATCGAGGCCGAGGCCGAGGCGCAGGCGATCTGCATGCAGACGCGCGATTTCCGCCGCGCCTACGAGGCCTTCGTCGCCAAGACCAAGCCGGTGTTCGAAGGAGACTGAGCCGCCATGTCCGACAAGACCTACCTCGATCTGCCGCTGTTCGACGACGCGCACCGCGCGCTGGAACGCGAACTCGACGCATGGTGCAGGCAACACCTGCGGGTCGACCACAGCGATACCGACGCCGCGTGCCGCGCGCTGGTGCGGCAGCTGGGCGAGGCCGGCTGGCTGCGCTATTGCGTGCCGGCCACGCATGGCGGCGCGCTGCCGGCGCTGGATTCGCGCTCGCTGTGCCTGCTGCGCGAGACGCTGGCGCGCCATGACGGCCTGGCCGATTTTGCCTTTGCCATGCAGGGGCTGGGCTCGGGGGCGATTTCGCTGGCGGGCAGCGACGCGCTGCGCGCGCGCTACCTGCCGCGCGTGGCGCGCGGCGAGGCGATTGCCGCGTTCGCGCTGTCGGAGCCGGAAGCGGGCTCGGATGTGGCTGCGATGCAATGCAGCGCGCGGCTGTCCGACGACGGCAGCCACTATGTGATCGATGGCGCCAAGACCTGGATCTCGAACGGCGGCATCGCCGACTTCTATTGCGTGTTCGTGCGCACCGGCGAAGCCCCGGGTGCGCGCGGCATTACGGCGCTGGTGGTCGACGCCGACACGCCGGGCCTGACCATTGCCGAGCGCATCGACGTGATCGCGCCGCATCCGCTGGCGACGCTGCGCTTCGACCAGTGCCGCGTGCCGGTGGGCAACCGGCTGGGCGAGGCGGGGCAGGGCTTCAAGGTGGCGATGATGACGCTCGATATCTTCCGCGCGTCGGTGGCCGCGGCGGCGCTGGGCTTCGGCCGCGCCGCGCTGGACGATGCGCTGGCGCGTGCGCGCACGCGGCCGATGTTCGGCGGCGTGCTGGCCGACCTGCAGCTGACCCAGGCCGCGATCGGCGACATGGCCACCGCCATCGACGCCGCGGCGCTGCTGACCTACCGCGCCGCCTGGCTGCGCGATGTGAAGGGGCAGCGCACCACGCGCGAGGCGGCCATGGCCAAGATGGTCGCCACCGAGAACGCGCAGCAGGTGATCGACCGCGCGGTGCAGATATTCGGCGGCCTCGGCGTCCGGGTCGGCACGCGCGTGGAAAGCCTGTACCGCGAGATCCGCTCGCTGCGCATCTATGAAGGCGCGACCGAAGTGCAGAAGCTGATCATCGCGCGCGAGACGCTGGCCGGGCAGCCGGCCTGAGCTCGTACCGTGCGCCCACGCGCCACCCACGAACTGCCGTACCGATACAGAGCAGACAGGAGACAAGCCATGGCGACCACAGCCCACCTCGACACCTTCGCGCGCGACCGCCTGCCGCCGCGGGACCAGTGGCCGGTGTTCCGCTTCAATGCCGATACCGACTACCCCGAGCGCATCAATGCCGCGGTGGAGCTGGTCGACCGCCACGTGCGCGAAGGACGCGGCGAGCGCATCGCCATCCGCTATCGTCGCGACGGCCGCGACGGCGGCATCGAGACCGTGACCTATGCACAGCTTGCCGCGCTGGTGAACCGCATCGCCCATGTGCTGGTCGACGACATGCGACTGGTTCCCGGCAACCGTGTGCTGCTGCGCGGCCCCAACAACCTGATGATGGCGGCCAGCTGGCTGGCCACACTGAAGGCGGGCCTGGTGGCGGTGCCGACCATGCCGCTGCTGCGCGCCAGGGAGCTCAAGCAGATCATCGACAAGGCACAGGTGACCGCGGCGCTATGCGATGTGCGGCTGCGCGGGGAGCTCGACGCCAACCAGCAGACCGGTGGCGAATGCCATTGCCCAAGTCTGGCGCGCACGCTCTTTTTCAACGGAGAGGGCGAGGGCTCGCTGGAGGCGGCAATGGCCGGCAAGCCTGAAACCTTCGGCGCCTGCGACACCGCCAGCGACGATGTCTGCCTGATCGCCTTTACCAGCGGCACCACCGGCCAGCCCAAGGGCACCATGCATTTCCACCGCGACGTGCTGGCCATGTGCGACCTGTTCCCGCGCCATGTGCTGCGCTCCGCGCCGGACGACATCTTCTGCGGTACGCCGCCGATCGCCTTTACCTTCGGGCTCGGCGGCATGCTGTGCTTCCCGTTGCGCATCGGCGCCAGCACGGTGCTGGCGGAGAAGCTCACGCCCGAAACGTTGCTCGAGCTGATCCACGACTTCCGCGCCACCATCGTCTTCACCGCGCCCACCTTCTACCGCCAGATGGCGGCGCTGGCGCCGCGCTTCGACATCTCCAGCCTGCGGCACAGCGTGTCGGCCGGCGAGGCGCTGCCCGACGCCACGCGGCAGAGCTGGAAGGCCGCCACCGGCATCGAGATGACCGATGGCATCGGCGGCACCGAGATGATGCACATCTTTATCTCGAGCGCCGGCGCCGAGGTCAGGCCGGGCGCCATCGGCAAGGTGGTGCCCGGCTACGTGGCACAGATCGTCGACGAAGAGATGCGGCCGCTGCCGCCGGGCCAGGTCGGCAAGCTCGCGGTGCAGGGCCCGACCGGCTGCCGCTACCTGGACGACCCGCGCCAGGCCAACTACGTGAAGGCGGGCTGGAACCTGCCGGGCGATACCTTCGTCGCCGACGCGGACGGCTACTACTTCTACCAGGCGCGCTCCGACGACATGATCATCTCGGCCGGCTACAACATCGCCGGGCCGGAGGTGGAGAGCGCGCTGATGCAGCACGAGGCGGTGGCCGAATGCGGCGTGGTCGGCGCGCCCGACGACGGGCGCGGCCAGGTGGTGATGGCCTACGTGGTGCTGCGCGAAGGCGTGGCGCCAGACGACGCCACCCGCACCGCGCTGCAGGACCACGTGAAGCGCCAGATCGCTCCCTACAAGTACCCGCGCCGCATCGAGTTCGTGCCGGCGCTGCCGCGTACCGAGACCGGCAAGCTGCAGCGCTTCCGGCTGCGCCAGATGGCGGAACAGGGGCCGGCTGCAGACAATGGCGGCAAGCCGAACCAGGGGCAGCCATGAGCGACGTGTTCCGCAACACCGTGCTGGTGCGCTTCAAGCACTGCGATGCCGCCGGCATCGTGTTCTATCCGCGCTACTTCGAGATGCTCAACGACCTGATCGAGGACTGGTTCGGCGAGGCGCTGGGCTGGCCGTTCGATGCCATGCACGGCGAGGGCCGCGCCGGCGTGCCGACGGCCGAGCTGGAGTGCCGCTTCCTGGCGCCGAGCCGGCTGGGCGAGGTGCTGACGCGCGAATTGCGCGTGCTGAAGCTGGGCCAGTCCAGCTTCACCCTGGCGATCCGCTTTGCCGGCCCGCACGACGATACCCGCATGGAGGTGACGCAACGGCTGGTGTGCGTCGATACCGGCGCAATCGCGCCGCAGCCGCTGCCCGAAGCCGTGCGCGAGGCCATGGCGCGCTATCTGGTCGCCGCCTGAACCCGAATTTCATCCACTCATACCAAGCAACCACAGGGAAACGACATGAAGATCCTGCAGCCGCCCGACTGGGCGCCGCCGCGCGGCTACGCCAACGGCATGATGACCGAGATGCAGGCCGGCAGCCGGCTGCTGTTCATCAGCGGCCAGATCGGCTGGAACAGCCAGTGCGAATTCGAGACCGACGACTTCGGCCTGCAGGTGGCGCAGACGCTGCGCAACGTCGTCGCGGTGCTGGCGGCCGGCGATGCGCGGCCCGAACATATCGCGCGCATGACCTGGTATGTGAAGGACAAGGCCGAATATGTCGGCGCCTATGGGGCGATCGGCGAACATTACCGGGCCATCATCGGCCGCCACTTCCCGGCGATGACGGCGGTCGAGGTCGCGGACCTGGTCGAGCCGCGCGCCAAGGTGGAAATCGAGGTCACGGCGGTGGTGCCGCCGCCGCGGTAATCCGTCGGCGGCGGGCGCAAGCGCGCATGCGGGAACGGGCAGCGCAACGGCGGCCAGCGCGGCGGGATGGCCGCCTGCCGCGCGCAAGTCCTTGAAAACTTGAGAAATTGGGTGGCGCGGGATATAATTCGAAAGTTTCGCTTTCAGAACCCTTCACCCTAGCGCCTACCGCTTTCCACCTTCCGCCGCCCCCATTCGCGCCGCCTTTGCCGTCTGCATCAGATGTGACGCAACGAGCATGGTGCGACCGGATCCGACCGCATCGGCGCAATGCCGCTGCCGCCGTCACGGATCCAGCCTGGGAGGCACGAGGCGTCGATTGGTCGGTCACGGGGTGAGTCCAGCAGGAGCCTACCCGTGTTACCGTCTTTTCCGTCCGCCATTCTCGCGCTAGCAGACGGCACGGTCTTTCGTGGCTATTCCATTGGCGCTTCCGGCCATACCATCGGCGAAGTGGTGTTCAACACCGCCATCACCGGTTACCAGGAAATCCTCACCGACCCGAGCTATTCGCGGCAGATCGTCACGCTGACGTATCCGCATATCGGCAACTACGGTGTCAATCCTGAGGATGTCGAAGCCACGAAAGTCCATGCCGCCGGCCTGATCATCAAGGATCTGCCGATCCTGGCCTCCAACTTCCGCAAGGAACATACCCTGGCCCACTACCTGAAGCAGGAAAAGGTAGTGGCGATCGCCGGCATCGATACGCGCAAGCTGACGCGTATCCTGCGCGAGAAGGGCGCCCAGAACGGCTGCATCCTGGCCGGCGAGGACAACGTCCAGAAGGCCATCGACCTGGCTCGCTCCTTCCCCGGCCTGGCCGGCATGGACCTGGCCAAGGTGGTGTCGGTCAAGGAACCGTACGAGTGGACCCAGTCCGAATGGAAGCTGGGCGAGGGCTACGGCAAGCAGCAGCAGCCGCAGTTCCATGTGGTCGCCTATGACTATGGCGTCAAGTACAACATCCTGCGCATGCTGGCCGAGCGCGGCTGCAAGGTCACGGTGCTGCCCGCCCAGGCGAGCGCGGCCGACGCGCTGGCGCTGAATCCGGATGGCGTGTTCCTGTCCAACGGCCCCGGCGACCCCGAGCCGTGCGACTACGCCATCGCCGCCACGCGCGAGTTCATCGAGCGCGGCATCCCGACCTTCGGCATCTGCCTGGGGCACCAGATCATGGCCCTGGCGGTCGGCGCCAAGACCCTGAAGATGAAGTTCGGCCACCACGGCGCCAACCATCCGGTCAAGGACCTGGAAGACGGCCGCGTGGTGATCACGTCGCAGAACCACGGCTTCGCGGTCGATGCCGACACGCTGCCGGCGAACGTGCGCGTCACGCACAAGTCGCTGTTCGACGGCTCGCTGCAGGGTTTCGCGCTGACCGACAAGCCGGCGTTCTGCTTCCAGGGCCACCCGGAAGCCTCGCCCGGCCCGAACGACGTGGCTTACCTGTTCGACCGCTTTATCCAGCTGATGACCGACGCGCGCAAGTAAGCGCGCTGGCACAGCGAGAGAGACACCGGGACATCCCATGAACGCCTTCATGCATACCGCTTTCGGCATCACCGATTTCTGGACCTATGTGCTGGGCACGATCTTCATCGTGCTGCTGCCGGGACCGAATTCGATGTACGTGCTGTCGGTGGCGGCGCAGCGCGGCGTGCGCGCCGGCTACAAGGGCGCGTGCGGGGTGTTCCTGGGCGATTTCGTGCTGATGGTGCTGTCGGCGGCGGGCGTGGCCTCGCTGCTCAAGGCCAGCCCGGCGCTGTTCTACGTGGTGAAGTACGTCGGCGCGGCTTACCTGGCGTGGATCGGCTTCAACATGCTGCGCGGCGCGCTGCGCAACTGGGCCGCGCGCGGTGATGCTGCCGCGGCGGCATCGCTTCCGACGGCATCGCCGGAGCAGTCCGACCCGTTCCGCAAGGCGCTGCTGATCAGCCTGCTGAACCCGAAGGCGATCCTGTTCTTCATCTCGTTCTTCATCCAGTTCGTCGACCCGGCCTTCGCTTACCCGGTGCTGTCGTTCGGCGTGCTGGGGCTGGTGTGCCAGATCTGCAGCTTTGCCTACCTGACCACGATCATCTTCGTGGGCGCGAAGCTGGCCGAGGCGTTCCGGCGCCGCCGCCGGCTGTCGGCCGGCATGTCCAGCGGGGTAGGGGCGATGTTCATCGGCTTCGGCGCCAAGCTGGCCACGGCCACCATGAACTGAGCCAGACCAAATATTCGAATCCGGACGGATTCCCTGATTACCGGCGCGGTCCGCAGGCAAGGCGGGCCGGCCCATAAAGAGAGCGTGCAATGCCAAAACGCACAGACATCAAGAGCATCCTGATCATCGGCGCGGGCCCCATCATCATCGGCCAGGCGTGCGAGTTCGACTATTCCGGCGCCCAGGCCTGCAAGGCCCTGCGCGAGGAAGGCTTCAAGGTCATCCTGGTCAACTCCAACCCGGCGACCATCATGACCGATCCCGCCACGGCCGACGTGACCTACATCGAGCCGATCACCTGGGAAGTGGTCGAACGCATCATCGAGAAGGAGCGCCCCGATGCGATCCTGCCGACCATGGGCGGCCAGACCGCGCTGAACTGCGCGCTGGACCTGCATCGCCATGGCGTGCTGGACAAGTACAAGGTGGAACTGATCGGCGCGTCGCCCGAAGCCATCGACAAGGCCGAGGACCGCCAGAAGTTCAAGGACGCGATGACCAAGATCGGCCTGGGCTCGGCCAAGTCCGGCATCGCCCACTCGATGGACGAGGCCGTGGCCGTGCAGGCGCGCATCGCGCAGGACACCGGCACCAGCGGCTACCCGATCGTGATCCGCCCGTCCTTTACGCTGGGCGGCACCGGCGGCGGCATCGCCTACAACCGCGAAGAGTTCGAAGAGATCTGCAAGCGCGGCCTGGACCTGTCGCCGACGCGCGAGCTGCTGATCGAGGAATCGCTGCTGGGCTGGAAAGAGTACGAGATGGAAGTGGTCCGCGACAAGCAGGACAACTGCATCATCATCTGCTCGATCGAGAACCTGGACCCGATGGGCATCCACACCGGCGACTCGATCACCGTCGCGCCGGCGCAGACCCTGACCGACAAGGAATACCAGATCCTGCGCAACGCCTCGCTGGCGGTGCTGCGCGAGATCGGCGTCGATACCGGCGGCTCCAACGTGCAGTTCTCGATCAATCCGAAGGACGGTCGCATGATCGTCATCGAGATGAACCCGCGCGTGTCGCGTTCGTCGGCGCTGGCCTCCAAGGCCACCGGCTTCCCGATCGCCAAGGTCGCGGCCAAGCTGGCCGTGGGCTACACGCTGGATGAACTGAAGAACGAGATCACCGGCGGCGCCACCCCGGCCTCGTTCGAGCCCTCGATCGACTACGTGGTCACCAAGGTGCCGCGCTTCGCCTTCGAGAAATTCCCGCAGGCCGACAGCCACCTGACCACCCAGATGAAGTCGGTGGGCGAGGTGATGGCGATGGGCCGCACCTTCCAGGAATCGTTCCAGAAGGCCCTGCGCGGGCTGGAAGTGGGTGTCGACGGCCTGGACGAGAAGTCCACCGACCGCGACGAGATCGTCGAGGAGATCGGCGAGCCGGGCCCGGACCGCATCTGGTACGTGGGCGACGCGTTCCGCCTGGGCATGTCGCTGGAAGAGGTCTATCACGAGACCGCCATCGATCCGTGGTTCCTGGCCCAGATCGAAGACATCGTGCGCACCGAAGGCCTGGTCAAGTCGCGCACGCTCGACAGCCTGTCGACCGCCGAGCTGCGCTTCCTGAAGCAGAAGGGCTTCTCCGACCGGCGCCTGGCGCGGCTGCTGAAGACCGACGCCAAGGCCGTGCGCGTGGCGCGCATCGCCCAGAACGTGCGCCCGGTGTACAAGCGCGTCGATACCTGCGCGGCCGAGTTCGCCACCAACACCGCCTACATGTACTCGACCTACGAGGCCGAGCATGGCGAGTGCGAGGCCGCGCCGACCGACAAGAAGAAGATCATGGTGCTGGGCGGCGGCCCGAACCGGATCGGCCAGGGCATCGAGTTCGACTACTGCTGCGTGCACGCCGCGCTGGCGCTGCGCGAAGACGGGTACGAGACCATCATGGTCAACTGCAACCCGGAAACCGTGTCGACCGACTATGACACCTCGGACCGCCTGTACTTCGAGCCGCTGACGCTGGAAGACGTGCTCGAGATCGTCGACAAGGAAAAGCCGGTCGGCGTGATCGTGCAGTACGGCGGCCAGACCCCGCTGAAGCTGGCGCTGGACCTGGAGCGCAACGGCGTGCCCATCATCGGCACCAGCCCCGACATGATCGACGCGGCCGAAGACCGCGAGCGCTTCCAGAAGCTGCTGCAGGACCTGGGCCTGCGCCAGCCGCCCAACCGCACCGCGCGCGCCGAGGACGAAGCGCTGCGCCTGGCCGAGGAAATCGGCTACCCGCTGGTGGTGCGCCCGTCGTACGTGCTGGGCGGCCGCGCCATGGAAATCGTGCATGAGCCGCGCGACCTCGAGCGCTACATGCGCGAGGCGGTCAAGGTCTCGAACGATTCCCCGGTGCTGCTGGACCGCTTCCTGAACGACGCCATCGAGTGCGATGTCGACGCCCTGTGCGACGGCAAGCGCGTCTTTATCGGCGGCGTGATGGAGCACATCGAACAGGCCGGCGTGCACTCGGGCGACTCCGCCTGCTCGCTGCCGCCGTACTCGCTGTCGGCCGAGACCGTGGCCGAGCTGAAGCGCCAGACCGCGGCCATGGCCCGCGCGCTGACCGTGGTCGGCCTGATGAACGTGCAGGTCGCGATCCAGCAGAACAACGGTGTCGACACCGTCTACGTGCTCGAAGTGAACCCGCGCGCCTCGCGCACCGTGCCGTACGTGTCCAAGGCCACCGGCATGCAACTGGCCAAGATCGCCGCGCGCTGCATGGCGGGACAGTCGCTGGACGAGCAGGGCATCGCCGACGAGGTCATCCCGCCGTACTACAGCGTCAAGGAAGCGGTGTTCCCGTTCAACAAGTTCCCGGGCGTCGATCCGGTCCTCGGACCTGAAATGCGCTCGACCGGCGAAGTGATGGGCGTTGGCAAGAGCTTCGGCGAGGCCCTGTTCAAGAGCCAGCTGGCCGCGGGCTCGCGCCTGCCGGAGAAGGGCGCCGTGCTGATCACCGTGAAGGACAGCGACAAGCCGCGCGCGGTGGCCGTGGCGCGCATGCTGCACGACATGGGCTACCCGATCGTCGCCACGCGCGGCACCGCGTCGGCGATCGAGGCCGCCGGCATCCCGGTCAAGGTGGTCAACAAGGTCAAGGACGGCCGTCCGCATATCGTGGACATGATCAAGAACGGCGAACTGGCGCTGGTGTTCACCACCGTGGACGAAACCCGCGGCGCGATCGCAGATTCGCGCTCGATCCGGATCTCGGCGCTGGCCCATCGCATTCCTTACTACACCACCATCGCCGGCGCGCGCGCCGCGGTGGAAGGCCTGAAGCACATGCAGAGCCTGGAGGTCTACGACCTGCAGGGCCTGCATGCCTCGCTGGCCTGATGCCGTCAAGGTAACCAGGCAACACATGGCAAGGGGCCGGCCGCATTGCGGCGGCCCCGCCCGGGAAGCCCGCCGGAGTTGCTGCCGGCGGGCTTCCTGGCCTAAACTACGTCAAATTCGTCGATCGAACCGGCGTGCCCGCGTTCGATCCTGTCTGAAAGCCGCGGTTGAGCGGAAGTGCCCTGGCGGGGTTTGCCGGGGACGGCTCCAGCTCCGCTGCGGCTCATTTTTTTGTTGAACCAAGACATGAGCACCATTCCGATTACCAAGCGTGGCGCAGAGCTCCTGAAGGAGGAGCTGCAGCGCCTGAAGGCTGTCGAGCGTCCGGCGGTGATCAATGCCATCTCCGAAGCGCGCGCCCAGGGCGACCTGTCTGAAAACGCCGAGTACGACGCCGCCAAGGAAAAGCAGGCCTTTATCGAAGGCCGCATCCTGGAAGTGGAGGCCAAGCTGTCGGCCGCGCAGATCATCGACCCGACCCAGCTCGATACCGACGGCCGCATCGTTTTTGGCGCGACCGTCGACCTCGAAGACCTGGAGTCCGGCAACCCGGTCAGCTACCAGATCGTCGGCGATGACGAGGCCGACCTCGACGCCGGCAAGATCTCGGTCAGCTCGCCGATTGCGCGCGCTCTGATCGTCAAGTTCTATGGCGACGTCGCCACCGTGCGGGCCCCGGGCGGCGAGCGCGAGTACGAAGTCATTACCGTTCGCTACATCTGATGCCGGCCCGGCCGGCGGGCTTGTGCCCGAGCCGGCCACCGGAAAGGCCGGCTTGTGTTCTCCACTTCCTATAACAACCTGCCACCGCTGCCGCACCGCATCTTTCTGCTGTTGACGGTGGTGTGGGCGGGCAGTCTGTGGACCGTCGGCTACATGGTGGCGCCGACACTGTTTTCGGTGCTGCCCAGCCGCGAGATGGCGGGCATGATCGCCGGGCACCTGTTCCATACCGAAGCCATCGTCAGCGTGACCGTCGGCGTGCTGCAGCTGGTGCTGTGCAACGTGATGATCCGGCGCGGCGCCCAGCGCTATCGCGGCCTGCGCCGGCTGGTGCTCGGCATGCTGTGCTGTGTGCTGGTGGGTTACTTCGGGATCCAGCCGTTCATGGGCAGCCTGAAGGAAAAGGCGCTGGCGCTGGGCGTGGGGGTGTCGGCATCGCCGTACCAGGCGCAATTCGGCATGCTGCACGGCGTGTCGAGCGCTTTCTACCTGCTGCAGAGCGTGCTGGCATTGGCGCTGGTGTGGCGCGCTTCGGCGCCGCGTTCGGCGGGCGAGTGAGTCCCGCAGCGGGGCGCCTGGCGGCGCCCGCTTGGGTGCCGCCCGGCGGTGCTTAGCCCAGGGACTTTTTCTTCTGGCTGGTCGGGCGCGCGCGCGCGCGCTTGACGTTGCCGCCGGCGGTGACGCGCTCATTGCCGAGCACCGTAACCTCCTTGCGGGTCGGACGGCGGTTGGGCGCGGCACTGGGCTTCTTCACCGTGACCGTGCGCGGCGCGGCGCCGCCGCGGCGCGCGGGCGTGTGCCGGCCGAGGTCTTCGGCCTGGTTTTCCTTCAGGCGCGCTTCGCCCGGACGCCAGACCACCAGCAGCTTGCCGATATGCTGGATCGGCGCGGCGCTGAGCTGGTCGCAGATTTCTTCGTAGATGGCGATGCGGGCTTCGCGGTCATCGCCGAACACGCGGATCTTGATCAGGTTGTGGGCGGCCAGGCTGCGGTCGATTTCGGCCAGCACGGCGCGGGTCAGGCCTTCGGCGCCGACCATCACGACCGGGTTTAGGGCATGGGCACGGGAGCGCAGGTCGGAGCGCTGGGCGGGGACGAGTTGTAGAGCAGGCATAGGTTGGCGCCGGATAAGGCGCTTGAAATAGTGATAGAGCGCTTGGCGCTGGTAATCGGGCGCTGCCGCCCGCGCCGGTCGTGACACGGCGCACGGGAACAGGCTGCCGGCGGCCACCGGTAGGCGGCAAAGCCGGGATGCGGATTGGCGCGTATTATCCGTCAATCCGGCACTGTCGGGCAGCAAAATCATCAAAACAGTAGTAAAACCTGTGCCGCCGGCCCGACCGGCGCGCGAGGGCAGGGAACAGGCTGGTATCTGGCATGGCAAAGAACAAGTTCAACCATTCGTGGCTGCACGACCACATCAACGATCCGTACGTGAAAATGGCGCAGCGCGAGGGCTACCGCGCCCGCGCGGCGTACAAGCTCAAGGAAATCGACGAGCAGGACAAGCTGATTCGCCCGGGCCAGGTCATTGTCGATCTGGGCGCGGCGCCCGGCAGCTGGAGCCAGTACGCCCGCAACAAGCTGGCCGACTCGCCGCGAGCCAAGGATGGCAGGATCGATGGCGCGGTCGTCGCGATCGACCTGCTGCCGATGGAGCCTGTCGCCGACGTCACTTTCATCCAGGGCGACTTCCGCGAGGAATCGGTCTTCCGCGAGCTCGAAAGTGTGGTGCTGGACGCTTCCGGCGGCAACAAGATCGACCTTGTTTTGTCCGACATGGCCCCCAATTTGTCCGGTGTGGCCTCAGCCGATGCCGCCCGGATCGAGTACCTGTGCGACCTGGCGCTGGAATTCGCGCAGACCCACCTGAAGCCGGAGGGGGCATTGCTGGTAAAGTGTTTCCACGGGAGCGGCTACAGCCAGATCGTGGAAAAGTTCAAACGGCAGTTCAAAGTGGTCGCGAAGCGCAAGCCCAAGGCGTCGCGCGACAAGTCTTCCGAAACCTTTATCCTTGGGCGCTACCTCAAGACAGTGGATTGACCGATCTCGATACGAGCCAGGGCGGAATAAGAAATGTAGAGGGAAAACCCCTCACCCGGTGCTATCGGCATCATAGTTTCTCTGTTTCCCCTCGAGGGCGGGGGCTGCATTACAATGCAGCTATCCGTTGGCAAGGCAATTGCAAAGGAGTTCGGCCTTGAATAACAACCTGTTTCAAAAGGCGGCAATCTGGCTCGTGATCGCGCTGGTGTTGTTTACCGTCTTCAAGCAGTTCGACAAGCCCCGTGCGCAGGACAGCGTCACCTACTCGCAGTTCATGGATGACGCCAAGAACGGCAAGGTGTCGCGTGTCGACGTGCAGGGCCGCAATCTGGTGGTCTCGCCCAAGGAAGGGGCCAAGTACACCATCATCTCGCCGGGCGATATCTGGATGGTCGGCGACCTGATGAAGTACGGCGTCCAGGTCACCGGCAAGGCGGACGACGAACCTAACGTGCTGGTCCAGGCCCTGTACTACCTCGGGCCGACCCTGCTGATCATCGTGTTCTGGTTCTACATGATGCGTCAGATGCAGGGTGGCGGAAAAGGCGGCGCATTCTCATTCGGCAAGTCGCGTGCGCGGCTGATCGACGAGAACCAGAACGCCGTCACGTTCCAGGACGTGGCCGGCTGCGACGAGTCCAAGGAAGAAGTGGTCGAACTGGTCGACTTCCTGAAGGATCCGCAGAAATTCCAGAAGCTGGGTGGCCG
>JABFVP010000734.1 GCA_013362725.1 Cupriavidus sp. | reverse complement strand
GTACCCGGTGCCGCGCCGGCCGGCGCATCGATCGGCCCGCCCACGCCCGGCACCGACTGCACCGGCGCCGGCGTGCCGACGCTGCCGTCGAACGACGGGTTCTGCGAGGTCGAGGCCGCGTCCAGGCGCGCGCGCTCGGCGTCGTTGACGTAGTCGAAAGCCTTGACCACCTTGGTCACGCCCGAGGCGTTGCGCGCCACGTCGGTGGCCCGGTCGCCCTCGGCGCTGGTGACCACGCCGAGCAGGTAGACCACGCTCTTTTCCGTGGTGACCTTGATCGAGTTGGACGGCACGCCCTCGGCGGTCATCAGCAGGGTCTTGACCTTGCTGGTCAGGTAGGCGTCCTGGCTCTGGGTCATGAATCCGGGCGAGTTGACCACCTCCAGCTCATTGATCACCACGCGCGCGTTCTGCAGCCCGCGCACATATTGCTCGATCTGCTGCTTGACGCTGTCGTTCTTCGCTTCGCCGGTCAGCAGCACCTTGCGGTTGAAGACGGTCACGTTGACGCGGGCCTGGCCGCTGAAGCGCGAGTTGATGGTGCTCTCGGCCTCGAGCTGCAGGCCGCGGTCGACGGTCTGGGTGGCGGCCGGGCGGCGGACGGTGGCCATGGCCACGCCGGTGCCCATGGCGCCGGCGATCACCGGGAAACAGCCCGCCAGCTGCGTGGCGCACACCAGCGCGGCCGCGGCCAGGCCGGCGCGGCCCAGGCCGGAGCCGGCCAGCGGGCGGGAAGGATGGCGCGCGTCCGCGCCGTTCCGGGTAGCTTGCGTAGGGGGCAGATGGGTCATGCGGTCCTTGCTGTGTCGGGATGTTGGGAATGGGAGGGTCGGCGGATGCACGGCATCACGCCTCGCCGAGCAGTGCCTCGTCGATGCCATTGCACAGGCAGTGCAGCGTCAGCAGGTGCACTTCCTGGATGCGCGCGGTGCGCTCGCTCGGCACGCACAGGTGGATGTCGAATTCGTCGAGCAGGCCGGCGATGGCCCCGCCGCCCTTGCCGGTCAGCGCCACCACCGCCATCTCGCGCTGGCGCGCCGCGGCCACGGCGGCCATCACGTTGTCCGAATTGCCTGACGTCGAAATCGCCAGCAGGATGTCGCCGGGCTGGCCGAGCGCCTCGATCTGCTTGGCGAACACCGTGCTGAAGTCGTAATCATTGCCGATCGCGGTCAGGATCGAGCCGTCGGTGCTCAGCGCGATCGCGGCCAGGCCGGGACGTTCGCGCTCGAAGCGCCCGACCAGGCCGGCGGCGAAATGCTGCGCCTGCGCCGCCGAGCCGCCATTGCCGCACACCAGGATCTTGTTGCCGCTGGTCAGCGCACCGACCATGCGTTCCACCGCGGCGTCGATATAGGGAGCCATCACCGCCGCGGCCTGTCGCATGGCCTCGGCACTGTCTAGGAACTGTTGCTGGATACTGTCGATACTCATGGCTCTGTGGCCGGTTTGTTGCCATGGCGATCCGCGAATCGCCCCTCATGTTTGCCGTGCATTATGACCCAGCCCCGGCGGCATCCAGGTCAAAGGCGTGCTGCAGCCACTCCAGCCGGCCGGGCTCCAGCGCCACCACGTCGAAGCGGCAGGGCGGCACCCGGGCCAGCGTGGCCAGGTAGTGCCCGGCGGCCAGCAGCACGCGCCGCTGCTTGGCCGGCGTGACGCTGGCCGCGGCACCGCCGAAGCCACGCCCGCTGCGCAGGCGCACCTCGACGAACACCAGCGTGCCGTCGGGCGCGCGCATCACCAGGTCGATCTCGCCGCCTTTGCAGCGATAATTGCGCACCACGGGCTCCAGGCCCTGACGCCGCAAATGGGCCAGGGCCCGGTGCTCTGCCTCCGCCCCGCGTGCCTGACGGCTTGGCGCCTGCCCGCCTGGCACCTGCGTGGTGGATTTGAATGATCGCATCAACGGAAGTTCTCAAGCATGAGTGACTGGATCTCCCTGGCGGCAAGCCAGTCGTACCCGGCTGGCACGCTCTATGTCGTGGCCACGCCTATCGGCAATGTCGCCGATTTGTCGCTGCGCGCGCTGCATGTGCTGGGGCTGGCCGACGCGGTGGCCTGCGAAGACACCCGCAACACCGGCCAGCTGTTGTCGCGCGTCGGCCTGCAGCGCCCGCTGGTGGCGGTGCACGAGCACAACGAGCGCGAGGCCGCGGGCCGCATCGCCGAACGTCTGGCGGCGGGCGAGCGCATCGCCTACGTCTCGGACGCCGGCACGCCGGGGATCTCCGACCCCGGGGCGCGGCTGGTCGAGGCGGTGCGCGCCGCCGGCCATCCGGTGGTGCCCCTGCCCGGTCCCAGTGCGGCGGTGGCGGCGCTGTCGGTGGCGGGCGACTTGCTCGATACCGGCGCGGGCCGCTTCACCTTTGCCGGTTTCCTGCCGCCCAAACCCAAGGCGCGCGCCGAGGCGATCGCCCGGCTGGCGGCACTGGACCACGCCTGGGTCTTCTATGAGGCGCCGCACCGCATCGCCGACACGCTCGCCGCACTGGCCGCGGGCCTGCCGGGCGAGCGCCGGCTGCTGGTCGGGCGCGAACTGACCAAGCTGTTCGAGGAGATCGCCGTGGTGCCGGTGGCGCAGGCGCCGGCCTGGCTGGCGGCCGACCCGAACCGGGCCAAGGGCGAATTCGTGCTGGTGGTGGAAGGAGCCGGCAGCGCCGCCGCGACGGGCCTGCCGGATGCCGAAGCGCAGCGCGTGCTGTCGCTGTTGCTGGGCGAGCTGCCGGCCAAGCGCGCCGCCAAGCTGGCGGCGGCGATCACCGGCGCGGAGACCGGTGCGCTGTATCAGCTGGCGCTGGCGCAGCGTGCCGGCAACGCCGGCGATTGAGGGCGCGGTCCGGGCGCGGGCCTGCAGGTGTGAATGTAAGGAGGGAGTGTCAGCGCGCGGCGGCATGCGACGGCGCTGGCGCGCTTAGCGGCGCTTGCGCTTGACGGTCTTGCCGCTGGCCCTGGCCGCCTTGCCGGACTTGGCGGGGGCCAGCGAATTGGCCAGTTCGGGCACGGCCACGTCGTCATCGCCGCTGCCGTCGCCGGCTTCGGTGCCGCCGGCATCGACCTGCGGGCCCAGCGCGGCGACTTCGGTGCGAGTCAGTCGCCGGATCTCGACATTGGTGGCGCCGCGCTCGACAAAGCCCAGGCGGCGCGCCGCGCCGTAGGACACATCCAGCACGCGGTTGCCGTGGTACGGGCCGCGGTCATTGATGCGCAGCACCGCGACCTTGTTGTTGCGCAGGTTGCGCACCAGCACCCAGCTATCGAGCGGCAGCGACGGATGCGCCGCGGTCATGGCGCGCATGTCGAAGCGCTCGCCGTTGGCGGTCTTGCGGCCATGGAAGCCCTTGCCGTACCACGATGCCACGCCGCGCTGCTCGTACGTGCCGATGTCGGCGCGCAGGCCTTCGAGCGAATTGCCGCTGCGGCCTTCGTCGGGGTCATAGCCGAACAGGTTCCAGCTGCCGGTGTCGGGCGCGCGCGTGCTTGGCCTGGCCTCGACGCGTTCGCTCCGGGCGGACTTGCCGTTTTTTGCCGCGCGCGTGGGCACGGCATCGCCGGCGTCGGTGCTGGTGCTGTCGCTTTCGGGCGGCGTGGCACAAGCGGCCAGCACCACGGCGCATGCGGTGCATGCGCCGAGCTTGGCCAGCCGTTGCCAGCGCTTGGTGAGAGCGGAGATTCGTAACATGGGCGGCAGTCTAACATTGACTGTTTGGGACTATCTCTTTCAATTTGTTACGAAATCTGTGCGATTTCGCACCATCGTTGCCTAATTGGCCGGAATCCCGCTTGTGGCAAGGGATTCAGGCCGATGCGGCGCGGCTCGCCGCGGGTACCCGAGGCATCACATCGAAGCCGGCAGGCGTACCAAACCCGCCGGGCGCTACAATGCTGGGCACTGCCGCCGATCGCGCCACCAGGAAGCCGGGTCCGGTACCCGCCGGCCACATAAGACCTCCATGAAAGCCCTGATCCTTCCCGTCACGCCCTTCCAGCAGAACTGTTCCCTGCTGATCGATGAAAGCACCGGCGCCGCCGCGGTCTGCGATCCCGGCGGCGACCTCGAGCGCATCCGCGCGGCGGTGAAAGAGCAAGGCGTCACGCTGGAAAAGATCTTCCTGACGCACGGCCACGTCGACCATTGCGCCGGCGCCGCGGCGCTGTCGCGCGAACTCGGCATCCCGATCGAGGGCCCGCAGCAGGACGAGCGCTTCTGGATCGAGCAGCTGCCCGAACAGACGCGCCGCTTCGGCTTCGGCCACGCCGAGAGCTTCGAGCCCGACCGCTGGCTCGAGAACGGCGACACCGTGCAGTTCGGCAACGAAATCCTGGAGGTCTACCACTGTCCCGGCCACACCCCGGGCCATGTGGTGTTCTTCTCGCGGCCCAACCGGCTGGCCGTGGTCGGCGACGTGCTGTTCGCCGGGTCGATCGGCCGCACCGACTTCCCGCGCGGCAACCACGCCGACCTGATCCGCTCGATCCGCACGCGGCTGTGGCCGCTGGGCGAGGACGTGACCTTTATCCCCGGGCACGGCCCGGTCTCGACCTTCGGCGAAGAGCGCCGCAACAACCCGTTCGTCGCCGATCACCTGGTCGACGCGGGCTGAGGCCATGGCCAAGCGACAGGCGCCCGACACCCGTCCCGAGATCTACGTCAGCACCGACGTCGAGGCCGATGGCCCGATCCCGGGCCCGCACTCGATGCTGTCCTTCGCTTCGGTGGCGATGCTGGCGGACAAGACCGTGCTCGGCACCTTCTCGGCCAACCTCGAAACCCTGCCCGGCGCCGCCGGCCACCCGGTGCAGATGCAGTGGTGGCAAACCCAGCCCGAAGCCTGGAGCGCCTGCCGGCGCGACCTGCAGCGCCCCGAGGACGCCATGGTGCGCTATGTCGAATGGGTCGAGGCCCTGCCGGGCAAGCCGGTTTTCGTCGCCTTTCCGGCGGGCTTCGATTTCACCTGGATGTTCTGGTACATGATGCGCTTCGCCGGACGCTCGCCGTTCGGCTGGGCCGCGCTCGACGTCAAGACGCTGGGCTTCGCGCTGACCGGGCGGCCGTACCGCAAGACCGTCAAGGCGGCCTTCCCGGCCGGATGGATGGATCCGCTGCCGCACACCCACGTGGCGCTCGACGATGCGATGGAACAAGGCGCGCTGTTCTGCAACATGCTGGCGACGCTGCGCGAGCGCGAAGCGGCGCTGGCCACGCTCGCGCCCGAAGAGGGAGCCAACGCAAGCGTGCCCTCACCTCCGCCAAACCAGGCCTGATTGCCTCTTGCGCCGCGTCAAGCGCGGCGGCATGTCCCTTGCAGTCCGCCGCTCGCATCTGGCGCCAGCCCGGCTATAGTAGAAGCGGATATGGCGTTACCGGGCGAAACGAGCCATGACTAACCGGCGCACTTGCGCAGCCACGCCATATGCCGTTTGAGCCATCCTGCCCGGACCGCGCGGCGCCTGCCGAGGAGGTGTCGATCATGCGTTTCCCTACCGACCTGCACTTGAGAGACCTGGCCGGCCGGATCCATTGGCCGCATGCCACGCGGGACGCCACGCCCATCACCCATCGCCATACCTCGGACGAGGACGCCGAAGTCGCCAAGGCCACGCTCTACGTCAGCACCGTGACGCTGGTGGTGCTGCTGGTGGTGCTGGCGGCCATCGCTTTCGGTCAGGAGGCCATGCACTGGCTGGGTGTTCATTAGACGACCCCGCCTGAAGCAGACTGCCTCGCAGACCGGCCGGCCCTCACACACCGTGGGGGCCGGTTCTGTTTCAGGCCAGCAGCGGCGCCACGTTCTCGGGCGGCCGGCCGATCGCCGCGCGGCGGTTGCGCACCACCACCGGGCGCTGCAGCAGGACCGGGTTGTCGGCCACCGCCGCCAGCAGCTCGGCATCGGTCAGGCCGGGGTCGGCCAGGCCCAGTTCGGCATAGGGGGCTTCGTTGTCGCGCAGCATCTCGCGCACCGGCACGCCCAGCAGGGTGTGCAACTGGCGCAGCGTCGACAGCGACGGCGGATCCTTCAGGTACTCCACGATCTCCACCGGCTCTCCCAGCCGCTCGGCGGCGGACTGGACCAAGGCGAGGGTCTCGCGTGACTTGGAGCAACGGGGGTTGTGGTAGATGGTGATCATGGCAGGTCCTTTCTTGTCATGGCCGCGCCCCGTGGCGGGGCGGCGGCACTAATGCGGTGCAAATCCACCCGCACTATATACAAGACCGCGGCCGCCGCGCAGCATGATGGGGTGCATCGCCACCGGCACGCATCCTGCGTTGCACCGGTTCTTGCCCCAGGCGCCATTTCCGATGACCTCCATTCCTGCTTCCATCACCACGCCACGCGACCCTGGCACGCGCCAACCCTTTACGCTGCGCGACGCTACCCGCGCCGACATTGCCGCCATCCACGCGATCTACGCCCACCACGTGCTGCATGGCCGCGCCTCGTTCGAGGAAATGCCACCGAGCGTCGACGAGATGCAGCTGCGCCTGGCCGAAGTCCACCGCAAGGGCCTGCCCTACCTGGTCGCCGAGCGCGACGGCGAGGTGCTGGGCTACGCCTATGCCTCGGCCTACCGCGCACGCAGCGCTTACCGCTTCGCCATCGAAGACTCGATCTACATCGACCACCGCCGCGTCGGCGAAGGCCTCGGCCATGCGCTGCTGGCCGCGCTGATCGCCCGCTGCGAAACCGGCCCGTGGCGCCAGATGGTCGCCGTGATCGCGTGCACCGCCGCCGGCGAAGGCACGGGCTCGCTGGCCGTGCACGAACGGCTGGGCTTCCGCACCGTCGGCCGGCTGGAGGCGGTGGGGTTCAAGCACGGGCAGTGGATCGATACGGTGCTGATGCAGCGTGCGCTCGGTCCGGGGGCGGCGACGCTGCCGGTATAGGCGGAATCGGCTGCAGCAAGTTCAGACGGGTCTTATCGCCATGCAGGTGTCCAGGTAACGACAATGCCTATACTTTGTCATTACGAGGACACCGGACATGCTTGTGTCGGAAGAAACCAAACTCACATTCACGCTGGACGCCCGGCTGCATGACGCGTTCATTGCCGAAGCTACGGCACTGGGACTGACGCCGTCGGAAGCGCTTCAGGGCCTGGTGCGCGAGTTCATCGACCACAGCGCCCGAAGGCGCGACTACGAGGTTTTCCTGCGCAACAAGGTGGAAGCTTCCCGCGACTCGCTGCGCGACGCGGGCGGCATCCCCGCGGAACAGATCGAAGCGGAGTTTGCAGCCTGGCGCGCTGCGGCCCGACGGCGGGCTTGAGGGCGGTCTGGACCGCACTGGCCCGGCGCGACCGCACACTGATCTTCGAGTTCATCGCCCAGGATGACGTCGAAGCCGCTGCCCGCTTGGATGAACGGTTTTTCCAGGCAGCGGAGCGCTTGTGCGCGTTCCCCGTGCTGGCGCCGGCCGGCACCGTGCACGGCACGCGCGAACTGGTGGTTCACGAACACTATCGCCTGATTTACGAGATCGAAAGCGATACGGTGCTGGTGCTGGCGTTGGTGCACACGTCGCGCTGCTGGCCGCCGGTCGAGGATCGGACCTGACCGGATCGCCCCCCAAAAAAAACGCCACGGATACCTCCGTGGCGTCTTTCCATCAAAGCCCGGCGCCTGCGGCGCGCAGCCTCACTGCATCAGATCCGACAGCGCCAGGGCCACCACCTTGGTGGCACGGTTCAGGTCGTTCAGGCGCAGGTTTTCGTCCGAGTTGTGGCCGCGGGCTTCCATCAGCGTGCGCGGGCCGGCGCCGTACAGCACGGTGGGGATGCCGCGCTTGGTGTAGTGGCGGGCGTCGGTGTACAGCGGCACGCCCTGCACCGGGATCTCGACGCCGAAGACGGACTCGGCACGGCTCTTCAGCGCGCCGATCAGCTTTTCCACGCCCGGCAGTTCCGACAGCGGCTCGGCCAGGATGATGCGCTCGACCTTCACTTCGATGCCCGGGCGGTCCTTGGCGGCCTTCTCGACCACGGCGCGGATCTCGCCCTCGGCGTCGAAGCCGATTTCCTCGGGGATCATGCGGCGGTCGACGCGGAAGGTCACCAGGTCCGGCACCACGTTGGTGTTGATGCCGCCCTTGATCAGGCCGACGTTCAGCGTGGCGGTGTCGATGCCCGGCACCTTCGACTTGCGCGTGGCAAGCTCGGCGCGCAGCCCGTAGATGGCCTGCAGGATGTGGGTAGCGGCCTCGATCGCGTCGACGCCGGTGTGCGGCATGGCGGCGTGGCCCTGCTTGCCCTTGACGGTCACCTCGACGTGCAGGCAGCCGTTGTGCGACGAGGTGATGCCGTACGAGAACCCGGCCGAGATCGCGTAGTCGGCCTTGCTCAGGTTGTTGTCCAGCAGGAACTTCGGGCCGATGTCGCCGCCGGTTTCCTCGTCATAGGTGAACTGCAGCTCGACCGCGCCGTTGATCTTCGCGCCCTGCTTCTCGGCTTCCATCAGTGCCAGCACGGCATAGGTGTAGGTGGCGAAGTCCGACTTGGACACCGCCACGCCGCGGCCGTACATGACCGGGCCGTGCTCGCTGTCGGCAATCTCGCCGCCGTACGGATCCTTGGTCCAGCCCAGGCCGGGGGGCACCACGTCGCCGTGGGCGTTCATGGCGATGACGGGGCCGCCCGTGCCGAACTGCTTGCGTACGATCAGGTTGGTGGCGCTGATCATGCCGGCGGCCTTGACGTGCTCGTCGGGCACCTTGTGGGCCTCCACCGTGAAGCCCAGGCCCTCCAGCAGTTCCTTGGCACGCTTGCCGTGCGCGTCGCAATCGCCGGCCGGGTTGTCCGACGGCACCTTGACCAGTTCGGCCAGGAAGGCTTCCTGCTGCGGACGGTGCTGGTCGATAAACTGCGTCAGCGTGGTTTCGATGGGGTTCATATTGTCTCGTGCGGTCATGACTTGTTCTCGTAACAACTGAAGGAGGTTCGGGTGGGGCTTCCGGGCGCGCTGGCTTACTGCGGCAGCCGGAAGTGCTCGACGAAATCGCTGAACACGCGCGCGGACAGGGCGGCGTCCTCGGCGGTCATGGTTTCGGTGGGATGGTGGCTGATGCCGCCGTTGCCGCAGCGCACGAACAGCATGGCGACATCGGCGATGGCGGCAATGGCCATGGCGTCGTGGCCGGCGCCCGACGGCAGGTGGCGCACCGGCACGCCCTGGCGGGCGATGGCAGCGGCCCATTGCTCTTGCAGCCACGGGGCGCAGGGGACGCTCCTGGCCTCGTGGGTCTTGCGGATCTGCGCACGCACGTTGCGGCGCGCGCACACGCGCTCGATCTCGGCCAGCACGTCGTTGACGGCGGCCTCGCGCTCGGCGTCGTCGCCGGCGCGGATGTCGATGGAGAACACGGCGCGGCCCGGCACCACGTTGGTGGCGCCGTTGGGCACGTTGAACTGGCCCACGGTGCCGACCAGGCCCGGCTTGCCGCCGCAGCGCTTTTCGATATAGAGGCCGATTTCGGCGCCGGCCATGGCGGCGTCGCGGCGCATGTCCATCGGCACGGTGCCGGCATGGCCGGCCAGGCCTTCGAGCTCGACCAGGAAGCGGGTCGCGCCGGAAATCGCGGTTACCACGCCCACCGGCAGGCCTTCGTTCAGCAGCACCGGGCCTTGCTCGATATGCACCTCGATAAAGGCCGCCACCTTGCTGCGGTCATGCTTGGCCGCGGGCAGCGCGGCGGCGTCGAAGCCAGCCTCGCGCATCACCTCGCGCATGGTCTTGCCGCTGTCGTCGAGGTTATCCAGCACGTTGTTGTCGAAGGTGCCGGCGATGGCGCGGCTGCCAAGCAGGGTGGCCTTGAAGCGCACGCCCTCTTCCTCGGCGAAGCCCACCACCTCGAGCGCGAACGGGAAGCGCTTGCCCTGCCGGTTCCATTCCGCCACGCAGGCGATCGGCAGGATCACGCCCAGGTTGCCGTCATAGCGGCCAGCGTCGCGCACGGTGTCGAAATGCGAGCCGGTCAGCAGCGCCGGCGCGTCGGGCGTGGTGCCCTCGTAGCGGCCGATCACGTTGCCGGCGGCATCGCGGCGCACCGTCATGCCGGCCTGCTGCATCCACTCGGTCAGCTGCGCGGCGGCGCCGTGGTGCGCCGCGGTCAGGTAAGTGCGGGTGAGCATGCCGGGCTGCTCGGTGTGGACGGCCAGGGCGTCGGCCCAGGCCATGATGCGCGTGCCAGTCTCTGCGGCGGACGGCGACGGATTTGCTGCCATGCGTGTCTCCTGCTGGAAGTGCGTGAAAGCCGCGGCGGCGTGGCTGGCGGGGCGCCAGTGCGGGCGGGACGCCCATGGCCGAAGCTCTATTCTGTGCGATTCATGGTAGCACAGTGAATTCAAAAATTGCATACAAAAATGATATGCACTATATTCGGTTCCACGTTCAGACAATGCGCTGCGGACAATCCGGTCCGGACAGCGGATCGTGTGGAATCCGCCCCAACAGGGGGGCTGTCCGCGCGGTGGCGCGCTCCCGACCCGGAGCCCTGCCCGAGAACGTAAGGCCGGCAGCCCACCCAGCCGTCAGAGCAGTACGGGGCCGCCGGTGATTCCTGGATCGAAATGGGCCGGCCAGCGCACAGGACCAGCCCCGCACGGAGACAACCATGCAGCACGCAGTTCCCTCGCAGCAGCGCCCGGGCAGCCCCCGCCTGCACACCCGCTTTACCCGCTCGCTGTTCGGCCAGGTGCTGATCGCCCTGGTGATCGGCACCGCGCTCGGCCTCGCCTTTCCCGAGTTCGCCGCCAAACTCAAGCCGCTTGGCGATGCCTTTATCAAGCTGATCAAGATGCTGATCGGACCGATCGTGTTCTGCGTGGTGGTGGCCGGCATCTGCGGCGCCGGCGAGCTGAAGAAGGTCGGCCGGGTCGGCATCAAGGCGGTGGTGTACTTCGAGATCGTCACCACCATCGCGCTGGCGCTGGGCATCGTGCTGGCCTACGTGTTCCAGCCGGGCGTGGGCATGAACGTCGACCCCCGTTCGCTCGATGCCTCGGCCATCGCCGGCTTTATCGACAACGCCACCAAGGTCAAGGACCAGGGCACGGTCGATTTCCTGCTCAAGCTGATCCCCAACACCGTGTTCGGCGCCTTCGCCAACGGCGACGTGTTGCAGGTGCTGGTGGTGTCGATCCTGTTCGGCTGCGCGCTGTCGCTGGTGGGCGAGCCGGGCCGGCCGCTGGTCAGGCTGATCGACACCTTCTCGCACACGCTGTTCAAGATGATGGGCTTCATCATCAAGCTGGCGCCGCTGGGCGTGTTGGGCGCGGTGGCCTTTACCGTCGGCAAGTACGGCATCGGCTCGCTCAAGCAACTGGGCTTCCTGGTGTTCCTGTTCTACGGCGCGGTGGTCATTTTCGTGCTGGGGGTGCTGGGCACGATCATGCGTGTGTGCGGCTTCTCGGTGATCAAGCTGATCCGCTACCTGCGCGCCGAGCTGCTGGTGGTGCTGGGCACCGCCTCGTCCGACAGCGTGCTGCCGCAGGTGATGAAGAAGCTCGAGTTCATGGGCATCAAGAAGTCGGTGGTGGGCCTGGTGATTCCGACCGGCTATTCGTTCAACCTGGACGCGTTCTCGATCTACCTGACGCTGGCCGCGGTCTTTATCGCGCAGGCGACCAACACGCCGCTGGCCCTGGTTGACCTGCTCGGCATCCTGGCCGTGGCGCTGGTGACCTCCAAGGGCGCGCACGGCATTCCCGGATCGGCCATCGTGATCCTGGCCGCGACGCTGTCGGCGCACCCGGCAATCCCGGCGATCGGCCTGGTGCTGGTGCTGTCGGTGGACTGGTTCATCGGCATCGCGCGCGCGCTCGGCAACCTGATCGGCAACTGCGTCGCCACCGTGGTGGTGGCCGCGTGGGAGAAGGACATCGACCGCGCCCGGGCGCATGGGGTGCTCAACGGCACCATCGAGTCGACCGACCTGGATGCGGGCCTGGCCGCGATGGCGGAAGACGGCGCCACTGGCGGTGCTCCGGTCGCCGTGCCGGAACCCATCGCGGGGCGCTAGAATCACGCATCTACCCTACCGCGCAGCCTCTGCGCAAGTGCGCTGCCATGCCCGAGCATATCGATCCTGACATGACCGCCGAAGCGATCGCCGACGACATCGTTGCGGCGATCGTTTCGCACCGCCTGCCGCCCGGCACCAAGCTGCGCGAGGAAGCACTGGCCAGCGTCTACCGCGTCAGCCGCACCAAGGTGCGCGCGGCGCTGCTGATGCTGTCCAAGGACAAGGTCATCCAGATCGTGCCGGACAAGGGCGCGTTCGTGGCCAAGCCCAGCGCCGAGGAAGCGCGCGAGGTATTCGCGGTGCGCCGCATCCTCGAAGCGGCGCTGGCGCGCGAATTTGTCGCCAAGGCCACCGCCGCCGACTACAAGCGCATCGACCGCCACCTCGCCGCCGAGCGAAAGTCGCTGGCGGGCAATGATGCCCAGGTGCGTACCCGGCTGCTGGGCGACTTCCATATCGTGCTGGCCGAAGTGGTCGGCAACGGCGTGCTGACCGAGATGATGCGCGAGCTATCCACGCGCAGTGCGGTCATCACCATGCTGTACCAGTCTCGCCGCGATGCGGCCTGCTCGTCGGACGAGCACCGCGAGTTTATCGAGGCGGCGCGTGCCGGCGATGTCGAGCGCGCCGTCACGCTGATGGTGGACCACCTGGGCCACGTCGAAGGCGCGCTGCATTTCGAGGAAACCGCGCCGGTGGCGCGCGGCAAGGACCTCGTTGCCGCGCTGCTGGCCTAGGCGCCTGCTCCACCCTTTCCCCGACGCTCCCTCCCTGGTGCCGGCCGCTTGACGTGAGTCAAAGCACCCCGGGCCGCCCGCGCGCAAACTTCATCTCGCCATGAAGACGCGGGGGCGCACTTCATGAGCACTTGCCTGCCGGCACCTCATCGTCGTCAGGCTGCCCGCACGCTGCAACGGTGTGCGGGCTTTCTTTTTTCTGAGGACGGGGTTC
Organism: Cupriavidus sp.; assembly: GCA_013362725.1. GTDB lineage: Bacteria > Pseudomonadota > Gammaproteobacteria > Burkholderiales > Burkholderiaceae > Cupriavidus. The sequence continues at coordinate 1,356 of JABFVP010000734.1, read as the reverse complement.
TGCGCCGCCGAATGGCACGCTGGCCCCGGGCCTCGAACCCGTGCCATGCCGCACCGGTTTTTCCCTTTTCCGACAGCAAGTTGCGGTGCGCCGCGCCCACGCTAGGGGATAGCCGCCCAGTCGGGTCGCGTGCATCCCGCGCGGGCTTGCGCGCCGGCCCCGCGACAAAAGCGAATCGCGCCTTCGGGTTAGGATGCCGCAGGCCCCGCCAGGGGCCCGCGCCGTCCCGCCACGCTGCGGTGGCAGCCGCACACGATAACAATCACAGGGAGACTGCCATGCGCCATCGCGCGATACCTGCCGTGCCGCCGCACTGCCGGCGCTAGCCCTCGCCTGAATCCGCCCTGCTTCCCGATCGAAAAGGACTTCCCATGCCCAGCGCCTTCCGCCCCGACGCCTTTGCCGGCAAGACCGTATTTGTCGCCGGCGCCTCGTCCGGCATCAACCTTGGCATCGCGCACGGCTTTGCGCGCGCCGGCGCCAGGCTGGCGCTGATCAGCCGCACCGCCGAACGCATCCAGGCCGCCGCCGACACCATTACCGCGGCCGGCGGCACCGCCATCGGCATGGCCGCCGACGTGCGCGACTACGCCGCGGTCGAGGCCGCCTTTGTGCGTGCGCAGGATGAACTGGGCCCGATCGACGTGGTCATCTCGGGCGCCGCCGGCAATTTCCTCGCGCCGGTGGTCGGCATGTCGGCCAATGCCTTCAAGACCGTGGTCGATATCGACCTGCTCGGCACCTTCAACGTGTTCCGCGCCAGCTTCGACCACCTCAACAAGCCGGGCGCTTCGCTGATCGCGATCACCGCGCCGCAGGCGGTCAACGCGATGATGTTCCAGGCCCATGCCTGCGCCGCCAAGGCCGGCATCAACATGCTGATCAAGTGCCTGGCGATGGAATGGGGCCCGGCCGGCGTGCGCGTCAACGGCATCTCGCCCGGCCCGATCGCCGACACCGAAGGCATGGCGCGGCTGGCCCCGACGCCCGAGATCGAGGCCCGCTACAAGGCGCGCCTGGCGCTGCGCGACTATGGCAGCAAGGACGACATCGCCGACGCCGCGATGTACCTGAGCAGCGACAACGCCCGCTACGTCACCGGCACCATCCTCGACTGCGACGGCGGCAGCAAGCTCGGCGACGCCTCGGCCGACGCGCTGAAGAAGCCGCAATAGCCCGCCCGCACCGGATATCCGCACCCGCAACGACCCAGAAACCAGGAGAACCACCATGACGGCAACCGTCCTCTACCGAGCCAGCGAAGGCGTGGCCACGCTGACCCTGAACCGCCCGGACGTGCTCAATGCACTGAACGCCGACATCCTGCGCGAACTGCGCGAGGCCGTCGACCGCGCC